>JAQSXN010000352.1 GCA_029256665.1 Paenibacillus sp. | reverse complement strand
CCGGTCAGCAAGACGTTCGGATTTTTAAGATGCGGATTGGCATACACCATCGCGGCCAGAGGAACGCCCCACGCTTTAGACATCTTCCAGAGCGTATCCCCTTGCTTCACGACATGCTGATGCATAATTTCGACGCCGCTAACGCCGTTATGCCCCTGAGCGTTAGGAATTTTGATCTTCATCCCTACGTCCAGCATATCCGGATTCGTAATACCCGGATTCAGACTCAGAATTTCTTCGATCGTTACATTGTATTTCTGGCCGATGAAATACAGTGTATCGCCTTTTTTCACGATATGGATTTTCACTCGCCGATGACCTCCTGTCACGTTCTGGATAACTAGGCAGGCTAATGCCCGTTATCAATCTCTACATCCTATGCAGCACATGGGCAGGTGTCGCCATCTCCGGCAAAAAAAACTGCGCATATCCATTTATGAACAGCTCTGCACGCGGCCTCCGCGACCACGAGAGTTGAAAAAACCTGCCCGAGCGCATGTCTCCATGTCGCCGGGCAGGTTCCTGGTCATTCTATTCGTATACTTTAACCCCGTCCACTTTCACGATTGAACGGAACTCCTCGAGCAGATGCGTCGTAATCGGACCGGCTTTTCCGGATCCGATCTTGCGGCCGTCGACCTCGCGAACGGCGATGACTTCTGCTGCCGTTCCGGTAAAGAACACCTCGTCGGCCACATAGACGTCATGCAGCGTGAACGGCTCTTCCTTCAGCTTGTAGCCAAACTTGTCGCAAAGCTGCATGATTGCCGCGCGCGTAATGCCTTCGAGCGCTCCGACGTAACATGGCGGCGTGTAGACGACGTTGTTCTTGATGATAAAGATATTGTCGCTGGAGCCTTCGGCTACGTAGCCTTGCGAATTCAGCATGATCGCTTCGCCGACGCCCGCAAGGTTCGCCTGAATTTTCACCAGTATGTTGTTCAAGTAATTAAGCGACTTGATCTTCGGATTTAGCGCGTCCGGGATATTCCGGCGCTGGGATACCGATACGGACACGAGTCCGTTGAGGTACGCCTCTTCCGGGTAGATGGCAAGCTGCTCCACGATAATAATGACGTATGCGGAGGGGCAGCGGCGCGGGTCGAGACCCAGGTTGCCGGGACCGCGGGATACGACGAGGCGGATATAACCGTCGCGAAGCTCGTTGCGGCGGATCGTTTCCACGAGCGCGTCTTGCATCTGGCTAATAGTCAGCGGAATATCGAGCATGATGGATTTGGCCGAATCGTACAGCCTGTCCAGGTGCTCCTTGCACTTAAAGATGTTGCCGTCGTAGATCCGAATGCCTTCAAAGATTCCGTCCCCGTACAAAAAACCGTGATCGTACACGGACACTTTCGCGTCTTCCTTCGAAACGTAATCGCCGTTTAAATAAATCCATTGCTGTGCCATACCTTCCCTTACACCTCCGCGATATGTTCGTTGCTAAAGCAAAAGCAGTTGCTCGTAAGTAAAGCTCGGGTAGCACCCAAGAATGCGGATCTGGCACCCGATCGCCTCGATCTCTTGAAGCGCCGCGGGAAGCAGCACCGTATCCAGAGACATCTCGATTTCGATATAGAAATAATAATTGCCCAGCTTCTTCTTGGTTGGTCTCGACTCGATGCGCGACAGGTTGATGCGGCGCCAGGCGAACGCAGACAACACTTGATGCAGCGCGCCGGGATAATCCTCGGGCAGCGTGATCAGAATGCTTGTCTTCACGCGCTCCGACTGTCGTGCCGTATACGGCGCAGGGCCCACCAGCACGAATCTGGTGTAGTTGTTGTCGTGATCCGTCACTTCTGGCGCCAAAATGTCCAAATCATTATTGGCTGCGGCAATCCGCGTGCCGATCGCCGTCCACCCTTCGCCGGGATGGTCCTTGACGATCCGCACCGCTTCGGCCGTGCTTCCGACGTGCTCCGTCTCCGCTTGCGGCATATGTTCGCGCAGGAACTGCGTGCATTGCGCCATGGCAACGGGATGGCTGATGACCTTCTTGATTCGGGTCAGATCCGGCAAACCCGATCCGGATTCGCCGGACAATTCGGAACGCCTGCCGATCAAATTTTGGATGGATGGATACACCCATTCGGCTTGCATCGGCAGATCGACCTCATGCACCAGCCAATCCATGTGCAGACTGACGGAGCCCTCAATCGTATTTTCGATCGGAATAATGCTGTAGTCGCTAATGCCGTTAACCGTCGACCGAAACACGTCGGAAATCATCCGATGATACTTCCAGTTCATCTCTTCGCCGGCAAACAGCTGTCTCGCCGCTTCGTCCGAAACGGAGCCGGCTGGCAATAAAGCTATTGTCTTCATAACGCCAATTCTCCTTTGATTCGTTCCGGAAGCGTCCTATCAGCCTCCGCCGATAGATCGTCCCATTTCTCGACGAGTACCTTCGGACCGGAGCTGCAAGGACCAAGCCACAACGTCTCGGCTTCGATGCCTTCCTTGCGCATCGTATCCTGAAGGAACTTCTCCAGCTCCGCCTTCGACGGGCTGTCCGCGTCCACGAACGCGATTAGCGTCGGACCCGCGCCGCTCAGCGCCGAGCCAAGCGCGCCGAATTCCGTCGCGCGCTCCAGAATCTCCGTCATGCCGGGGATTAGCGGCGCACGGTAAGGCTGGTGCAGCCGATCCTTCATCGCGTGCCGGATTAGGCCAAGCTCCCCGCCGGCAAGCGCCGCTACGAGCAGCGAGCTGCGGCCGACGTTGTATACGGCGTCCGCCATCGCCAGCTGCGAAGGCAGCGCATGCCTTGCCTTCTCCGTGGCAAGCTCGAAGGCAGGGATCGCCACGAGCGTCTCCAGCTTGGCGTTCGGCTCGATTCGCGCGTAGTGCGCGGCCTCGCCGTCCCAAGCCGCTACCACGATGCCGCCGAACAGCGACGCGCCAACGTTGTCGGGATGGCCTTCCAGCTTGGTTGCGAGCTGAAACAAATCGTCATCGCTAAGCGGACTGCCGATCAGCGCATTCGCGGCGACGAGCGCCGCGATAATCGCGGTGGCGCTGCTCCCTAGTCCGCGCGCAAGCGGGATGTCGCTGTACATCGCGATTTCGAGCTCGGGCACGTTGACCCCCGCTTGATCGAATACAAGCTGGGCAACTTTGTAGAGAAGATTGCTTTTGTCGGCCGGCAGACCTTCCATACCGTCGCCATAAAACCGAAAGACCGTTTCCCCGGTACGGGATTCCGACATTTCGATCCAGGCGTACAGCGATAACGCCATGCCCAGCGAGTCGAAGCCGGGGCCTAGATTCGCCGTGCTTGCCGGCACCTTTACCCTGACGCGGCGATTGTCCGTAAATTTCGTTCTAGTTGCCACTCTGCTCTCCATGCTCCCCGCTCCGTTCATCGTCTTACCCTTCCACGCGATAGACGCTCTTCACCTTATGGACCACGTCAAGCGACTCGAACGTCTCGATCACCTTCTGCACGGCCGCTTTGCTTGCGTCATGCGTAATAATGATGATTTCGGCGTCCGGATTGTGAGGGTTCGGTTGTTGCAGCACGGACTCCAGACTAACCTCGAACTCCGCAAATGACTGCGTAATGCGCGCCAGCACGCCTGCTCGATCCGCAACATGCAGCAACAGGAAATATTTCGACGAAATCTGATCATCCGTCTTCAGCTTCGTTTCCTTGTACGCATGGCTGCTTTGTTTGCCGTTGACGCCAAGCTTCAGGTTCTTCACCACGGCAACAAGATCCGCTACGATGGAAGTAGCCGTAGGCATCTCGCCCGCTCCCGCGCCGTAGAACATCGTCTCGCCCACCGCTTCGCCATATACGTACACGGCGTTGAACACGCCGTTGACGGAAGCGATCGGATGCGACTGCTTCACCATGGTCGGCTGCACGCTAATGCTCACCAGATCGTCCTGACGCTCGGCGATGCCGAGCAGCTTGAGCTCGTAGCCGAGACGTTTGGCATACAAGATGTCTTCCTTGCTCACCTGGGAGATTCCTTTGGCCGATACATTCTCCAAGGCTACGTTCGTACGGAAGCCAAGCGTTGCCAGAATCGTCATCTTGCGCGCCGCGTCCAATCCCTCCACGTCCGAGGTAGGATCGGATTCGGCATAACCAAGCTCCTGCGCTTCCTTAAGCACGTCTCCATAGGATGCGCCTTCCTGGCTCATCTTCGTCAGGATGTAGTTGGTTGTTCCGTTCACGATTCCCATAATCTTCGTAATGCGGTCGGAAGAAAAACCTTCCACCAATGTCCGCAGAATCGGGATGCCGCCGGCTACGCTGGCTTCGTACAGCACGTCGCAGCGGTTCTCCTGCGCTCTTGCCAAAATCTCCGGCCCGTGCAGCGCCATCAAGTCTTTATTGGCGGTTACGACGTGCTTGCCAAGCGACAACGCTTCGAGAATGTACTCTTTGGTATGCGTAATGCCGCCCATCACTTCGATCACGACGTCAATGTCCGGATGGCGGATAATGTCCCACGGATCCTCCGTCAATTTATCCTTGTCGATCGAGACCGAACGCGCCTTCTCTTTGTTCTGCACCAAGATCTTCTCGATGACGATCGGCGAGCCGACCTGGCTTTGAAGATCCTCCTGATGTCCTTCCACGATACGAACGACGCCCGTTCCGACCGTTCCCAGTCCGAGCAGCCCTACTTTAATCGCCTTCATATGATAACATCCTCCGCTCCATCATTTATCCTTGCCCGATAACCGCCGCTTTGCGGACGCCTGACTGCCGCCGAAGCAGCTCGATTAGATCGGACAGCTCGCCCGCTAGTCCCGATATGTCGACCGACAGGACGACGTTCGCGAAACCTTGCAGCGGTATGCTTTGATTCATCGTGAGCACGTTGCCTTCCTGACCTGCGACTAGACCCAGCACGCTGGACAGAATACCCGAGCGATGCTCCAGATCCATGGAAATCGTCACGATTCGCTCCCGCGCGATTTCGTTAAGCGGGAACACGCCATCCTTGTACTTATAGAACGCGCTGCGGCTCAGTCCCGCCCGCTCCACCGCTTCGTGGACGGTTGCCGCCGTGCCGCTGCTGAGCAGCTCCTTCACTTGAATCGTCTTCTGAATCGCTTCGGGCAAAATATCTTCCCGGACGACATAATAGCGTTCCGCCATT
>JAQSXN010000351.1 GCA_029256665.1 Paenibacillus sp. | reverse complement strand
AGTATAAGGGGAGGCCCGCGCTTCGCGGCAGTCTGTTGAACTCCCTGAAAATCAATAATACTGAATGGCTAAAAACGGCAATATGAAACTAGGCGCGGCGGCCTATAGCTTTTTAAAAGCTGCACTTCAGTGCTATTGAGGGTTATCTATGTTATGAAGCAGTGAGGTTGGAAATTATGACGGTTAAGCCAAGGTTCTCAAGCATCCGTACAGATTGTTAGACGATCAACTCTTGCTGCCTCGTCTCCTATTAATTGGCACCCAAGTAATCTTCATACCTCGTCTGTTTCCGGAGTTATCGTTGCGGATGGGAGCGGCTTACGGAATTGGCTCGTCCAGCTTGTATTTGGGACGGTAGTGGCTGGGCGGCTTGCCGACCCAGCGGCGAAACTGGCGGGAAAAATGGCCGATGTTCGAAAAACCGAGTTGGTTGGCGATTTCACCGATCGGTTCATCGGTGTTCATGATCAGCGTTTTGGCCATATTTAATTTATGGCGGCTGACGAACTGCCGGGGAGAAATTCCGTACACCTTCGTAAAAACTTTCGTGAATTGCGTGCGGCTCAGACCGAGCCGGCCTGCCAAATCCGTGATCGTAACGTTGGTGTGGGCGTTCTCCTCCAGCATGCGCTCGATCTTGTGGGCCGTATCGATTTCCATAGGAGAACTGTACTGCGCCGAGGCAGGTTCGTCACCCGACGGTGCGGAGTCGTTCGGCTGCAGCGCCACGATCTCCGCGATCGCCAGCGTCACATAGGCCTGCAGCATGAGTCTGCCCTGAAGCGACAGATGTTTGATCCAGAAGTTTTTCAGGGATAAGTGTTTGACGGATTCGGGTACGTGGCGGAGCATCAGCTTCTCCAGACTTTGGCCGATATCGCCCAAGAAGGAAGGAACGTCGGCCGACGCTGCGTGAACGGACACATGCCTGTAGGGCTCTGCATGCAGCAGCTGGCGAAGATCGTGATCGTCTATATCGAAGTGAGCGTGAAAAAACAGGTAGGGCTGTGCGACCTCGTTCCAAAGTCGGTGCTTCACACGCGATTTGATGATCAACCAATCTCCCGGACACATCACAAGCAGGCGTCCCTCCAGTTCGAGCCGAATCTCGCCTTCCCGGCAGTGGAGCAGTTCGCAATACGGGTGGTAATGCTTCTCGTAAGACCATCCCGGCGCCCTGCTTCCGAACTTGCTGTTATATACTTGAATGGTGTTCATCGTTCGCCTCAAAGCGACTTCGATTGTCACTGTCGCTGCCCCCCTTAACCCGCAATCGTGATAAGATTCCCGAGATCATCATAACAAATGGCATAATGGTTCCTCAAGCTTTGCTTGACAAATGGCACAAATGGCAAAAAAGAAGAGCTCTTGGACAGATTGAAAACGCTTTCAATGTTTGATATATTGATCCGCGCATCCGAACGCATATTGGTCCCGGAACGGGGGGCGAGACTGTGCAACTTCGAGGTCGTGAATGTGAACGAACGGGATACATGGGTGACTGTGGCCGAGTGGATGCAGAACGGCGGCGCGTCCGGCAAGGAGATGCGCCGGCGGCTGCTTCTGACGCATACGCCGAGGAATTGGCCCCTTTCGAATCGGCGCCGCATATGGAGCGGACTGATCGCGTTATGGGTGCCGACAACAGCGTGTATGCCGCTCGTATCGTATGGGACCTTCGATTCGGAGGCTTTCACTTGATCACCACACGCGCTTTTCCGCTTCGTTCATTTAGGTCGTTGCCACTGCAATCGATATTGATGGGGCGTAATCCCCTTGTTCTCCTTGAAAATTTTGCAAAAGTAAGAGGTGTTCTCGAGACCTATCGAATCGCCGATTTCAGCGACGGATAGCTCGCTCATCGTTAAAAGCATACAAGCCTGCCGCAAACGGCGGGCTTTTACGTATTCCGAGAGACTGGTGCCGGTCGTTTCTTTGAACAGATGCGAGACATGATACGGAGACAAGTGCAGTTCTTGCGCGAGGGCTTCCAGCCGAAATTGCTTCGTATAGGAGCGCTCGATCCACTGCATGATTTGTTCCACACGGTGAGCGGGTCTCGGCATCGGATCCGCCTTGTTAGAGTCGGACAAGACAGGAAGCAGTTGGCGAATCAAAGTAATTAGAAAATGGGCGACCTTCTCTTGCCGCAGCTCATCAGGGTCTTCCGGACGTATATGGTCGTACAAACCGGTTATGGTCCGGATGATTTCATGCTCTTCCGGCAACCGATAAATGACCGGCTTCGGCAGATGATCCTGACACAACGTACGAAAGAATGCCTGCAGGTTGGGTAAGCTCTGGAAATACGGTTCAAAAACGGCGGGTTCAAATACCACAAAGCTGCGCTTATAAGGAGAATGCGGGCGGATGTCCATCCGTAGCCGATGAAGCTGAAACGGCTGAAACAGGCACAGCATGCTCGGCTCGATTCGGTAAGTTCGCTGATCGAGGATCAATTGGCCTTCTCCTGCGTGGATATATTGAATCTCCATCCCCTGATGCGCATGGAATGTTTCATCATAGGCTTGCTGGGTTTCGGCAATTTTTCGCAGCTTATAAAGGAACGGTTTGCGGTTCATGTCTGTGAGTCCAATACGTTTCATCGGCGTCCCTCCGTATATGATTATATACGAAATCAGCGCAACATTGTGGTATTTATTCGCAAGTCGATGTGACAATTTTCACCCGGGTTTTGTTAAAGTAGATCTATCTTATCCATTAGGAGGATTGTCATGAGCGACCACCACGTAAAAAGTATTGTGGATATGGAACGGGACAAGGGAGGGGTTGAGATCAGGAGAACCCGCTTTCTGCGCCCGACCGATACTGTTCGCATCCTGAGAACGCTATTGTGGCACGAATTCGAGCTTTCCCGCGCCGCAGCAGGTTGGGTAACGGCGACCGCGTCTTATGAGGCGAAGCTGAAGCTCGGGCGGTGGACGTATGTGCACATGCGCCATGTTGAAGAGCTTCACCGGCGTATTGGCGAACTGCCCGGCGGACTGGGAGAGCAGAAGACGCCGGAATGGCTCCGCGAGACGTATGAACGGATGGCATCCGCGCCGTCATTCCCGGCGTTCCTGATTTCAAATGGCTGCGAACATCTCCTTTGAACGAGGATAGGGAGTCCCGCTTTGCCGATATGTACGCTTGGCTGACGATGGTAGCAGAAGCGTGCTCATTTACGAAGAAGCGCAAGGCAGTCGAAGCGTTCTGGAAGTTCAATGACGCGCTGTCCGCTATCCAGTCCGAATTCGATATTGTAGATGAGCGGCTTCACGTGGATTTCGGTACCAAATGGGGTCCCGAGCTCTATAAGCAGGTCGGCGACATGATCACTCCCCAACTGATGACGGAGCGCGCCAGGAAGAGGCGGCTTGAGGAGCTGCAGACCGTACAGCCGGACGAGATCGACAAGCTGGCCAAGAACTTTCCGGCCTTCTGCGGCTTTCATACCAATATATTAGAATATAACAACTACTAGGGAGGCATTCCAAACCATGAAGCTAAGCATTATTGCCGACGAAATCAGCAAAGATCCGCACGCAGCCGTGCATATCGGGACGAAGCAGCTTGATATTCACCAATACGAGCTGCGATTTATTATGAATTGCCGCGTGCCCGATATCACCTCCGAACAAGCGGAGGAGCTGCTGTGGATCAAGGAGCGGTATGACATCTCCTATTCGGCGATCGCGGCGGGGTTGTTTAAGTGCCTGCCGGATCAGGCGGCTCTCGACAAGCAGATGGAGCGGATGGAGAGGGCCATTAAACTGGCGAAAAAGCTCGGCGCGAAGACGGTGACCGGCTTTGCGCTTCATGATGTCGAGAGGTATCGGACCGAAGAGTTCAAAGAGATTATTGTTCCGTACCTTCAGGAAACGTGCCGCCAGGCTGCAGCCGAAGGCTTGACATTCGCGGTGGAAACCGAGTATATGACCGGCTGCGAGACGGCCAAGGATGCCCGGGAGTTGGTCGGACGGGTCGGCCAGCATTTGAAGGTCAACTGGGATCCGGCCAATTGCTGGGTCGCCGGCGAACATCCGTTGGAGGGCTATGTGCAGGTGAAGGGGCTGATCGCAAATATGCACGTGAAGGATGCCGATACCCGCGACTGGCGGTCGCGCAACCCCTTCGTCGGCTTTGGCGAAGGGCTGGTGCCATGGCCTCGTTTGCTGCCGATACTGTACCGCGACCAGACTGTGGAGCGCCTTACCGTAGAGACCCACATTCAGCCCCATATTACCAAAACGGAAAAAGGCGTCGCCCGCTTGAGAAGTATTCTGAACGAATTGTACCGCATGCCGGTTGCATAACCGATGCCGCAGACGGGGGAGGGATCGCAGTTGAAGGAACTGACATCGGCTTTGATCGGTACGGGAGCTATCGCTCGCTCGCTGCATTTGCCGGCGCACCGGCGCTTGACCGGCTCCCTCCTAAAATGGGTATGTAACACTAGCGCGCAATCGGCCCGTTCGGCGGCGGAAGAATTCGGCGTTCCCCTCTGGACGGTCCGGCTGGAGGACGTACTGAACGATTCGTCCGTCGACTGGGTGGATGTGGCCGTTCCCAACGAGCATCATGAAGCGGTAACGATCCGGTGTCTGGAGGCAGGCAAGCATGTTCTATGCCAGAAGCCGATGGCGCCGACCGTAGAGGCGACGGAACGAATGACGGCAGCGGCGGAGCGGGCCGGTCGGCAGCTGGGCATTTATATGTGCTTCCGCGGAGACCCTGCGGTTCGCCTTATCCGCGACTTGGTTCGGCAAGGCCGGTTCGGCAAGCTGATCTCGCTGCGGGGCAAGATGATCTCTGACAAGGGATTACAGCTTCAGCCCGGACAATGGCGCATGGAGGGCGCTTCGGGAGCGCTCGATCTGTTGGGTGTACATCTGATCGATTTATTTTCCTGGATTTATAGCGAAATCGAGTGGGCTCAGGCGTACTCGGCCACGTTGCATGCGCCGATGAAGGGCGATGACGTGACGACGGCCGTGTACGGTTTGTCCGGCGGAGTGACTGCGGTGCTGGAAACGACGTACTGCTCTTATCTGAACGAGCATACGCCGTTATATACACTCGAGGTGAACGGTACGGATGGAACGGCTGTCTATGCGATGGATCACGGACGGT
>JAQSXN010000350.1 GCA_029256665.1 Paenibacillus sp. | reverse complement strand
GACCTTTGGCAGCAGCCATCCGCACGTCGCGAAGGTGGGAGCGGATGGAACAGTCCGGGCGCATAGCGCGGGAACAGCCGTGCTGACGGCGGTATATGCCGGCCTCGAGGCGCGTTACCCGTTGACGGTCGCCGCCCGTTCGGGAGGATCGTCTGGGCCGGGCGAAGGATCAAGCAGCGGCTCCGGAAGCGGGGGCAATGGCTCCGGCGGCGGTAACGGCGGCGAGTCGAACGGAGGGCTGGTCGAGCTTGATTGGGAAAGGGATGCCGAAAGCGCTGCCCTGGAGGGCGCGGATGGCCGGGCGAGAAGAGTCGTGACGGTTAAGGCGGATGCGCTCTCGGCAGCGTTTGCTTCGATGAAGGAAGGCGGAACCGTGCAGCTTTCCGTTGCGGGCGATGAGCCGGTTACCGTTGTAGAGCTGCCCGTCTCCGCATGGAGCTCCGTGAGCGTGGATGGAAGCATGCTCGTCAAGACGCCTCAAGCGAGCTATCGTTTGCCGTTCGGATTGATGGAGAAGTGGAAGCACGCTTCGACAATAACGCTGACGATCGGTCAGGCATCGCTTGAAGAAGCGGAGCGGTGGGAAGCGAAGCTGAAGTCTCTGGGATTGGAGCAAGTGGCGGCAGCGCCGGTATCCTTTGAGCTGATGGCGGACGGCGAGACGGTAACCGACTTTGGGGACGTTTATGTGGAGCGGGTTCTGGAGTTGGACGGAGCGGAGGCAGGAGGAGCGGCTTCACTGAATGCTGTCTGGTTGGACGGAAACGGTACGGCGCGTTTCGCGCCGCACGCGATATCGGAAGCCGGAACGGGTCGTCTAGAAGTGCGCATATTCATGCCTCATAATAGCCTGTATACGATAGTGCGCTCTGGGAGATCGAGCTTTGCCGATCTAGACGGTCACTGGGCGCGCGAGGATATTAAGCTTCTGGCCGGCAAGCTGGTCGTGCAAGGCGCCAACGCGGAAGCGTTCCTGCCGGATCAAGGGATCACCCGCGCCGAATTCGCCGCTCTTGTGACAAGGGCGCTCGGTCTAGGCGAAGCCGCGACCGGCTCGTCCTCCCCGTTCCGGGATATCGGCGGAACCGAGTGGCATGCCGGCGCGATCGAAGCCGCGTCGAAAGCCGGTTTGATCAACGGCTACGACGACGGTACGTTTCGCCCGGAAGCCGCGATTGCCCGCGAAGAGATGGCGGTCATGCTTCATCGCGCGCTAACGTTCGCCGGTGGCGGAGCGGGGGAAGCGAATGTCTCTCTGCCGCAGCATTACCATGATGCGGGCAAGGTGTCCGCGTGGGCGGAGAAGGAGCTGGCTGCCATGCTGAGAGCCGGTATCATGCAAGGTATGGGCAACGACCGGCTGGAGCCGGACGCCCCAGCGACCAGAGCGCAGAGCGCGGTCATGATCAAGCGGCTGTTAAGCGGCTTGGGGTTTATCGGCTAGACACAATGAAGGGAAACGAATCGCTTTTTCGAGGCGGTTCGTTTCCCTTTTTGGCATCCAGCCGGCTACGCTGCTTATGCTATAATTTCTACATAAGTTTCGAAGGAGGCGGATGGAGTGGAACGCAAATCGTTATGGATCGGCGGGCGATGGCATGAGGCTGCGGCATACGCGGAATTGAAGTCGCCGCATACGCAAGAGACGATCGCGATCGTTGCGGCTGCGAGTCGCGAGGAGACGGCTGAGGCGATCGCGGCCGCTTATGGCGCGAGAGCGGCGATGAGAGCGATGCCCGCCCATGCCAGGGCGGCGATCTTGGAGCGGGTAGCGGCTCTGCTCGCGGCGCGGAGGGAAGAGGCGGCCGGGTTGATCGCGCTTGAAGCGGCGAAGCCGCTTAAGTATGCTTTCGCCGAGGTGGACCGGACGGTGCAAACGTATAAATTCGCGGCGGAGGAAGCGAAGCGGCTGCATGGCGAGACGATCCCGCTCGACGCGGCGCCGGGAGGCGAAGGCAGGCTGGCGTATACCGTCCGCGAGCCGCTCGGCGTGATCGGAGCCATTACGCCGTTTAATTTCCCGCTGAACCTCGTCGCGCATAAGGTTGGTCCGGCTATTGCATCCGGCAATACGGTCGTGCTGAAGCCTGCAAGCCAGACGCCGTTATCCGCTTATCTGATCGCGGAGTTGTTCCATGGGGCGGGCTTGCCCGCGGGAGCGCTAAACGTCGTGACGGGCGCTGGCGGCGTGGTCGGCAATGCGATCGTGGAGGATGATCGCGTGGCGATGGTCACTTTTACCGGCAGTCCGGAGGTGGGAAAAGCTCTGCGGGCGAAGGCGGGGTTGAAGCGGGTAACGCTGGAGCTGGGCTCCAACTCCGCTTTGATTGTCGACCGCGATGCGGACGTGGAGAGAATCGTGCCTAGATGCGTGATGGGGGCCTTTTCGAATCAGGGGCAGGTATGTATCTCGTTGCAACGGATTTACGTCCATGAGGATGTGTTCGACGTGTTTGTAGAGCAATTCCGTCGTGTGGCGGAAGGGCTGCGGATCGGAGATCCGTTGTCCGCGGATACCGACGTGTCCGCGATGATCGCTCCGGCAGAGACGGAGCGGGCGATGTCCTGGATCAAGGAGGCGCTGGACGGCGGAGCGAAGCTTGCGGCTGGAGGCCAGTTGATCGACGGCGCGCTGCAGCCGACGGTGCTTGTCGACGCGACCGCCGATATGAGAGTTAGCAGTATGGAGCTGTTCGCACCGGTCGTGATCATCGGTAAAGTGAGCGGCATGGACGAGGCGATCGCGGCGGTCAACGATTCCAGGTACGGATTGCAAGCGGGCGTCTTCACCAATGATCTCGGCCAGGCGCTGAGGGCGGCGGACGAGCTGCATGTCGGCGGCGTCATGATCAACGACATTCCGACCTTCCGCGTCGACCATATGCCCTACGGCGGCGTAAAGGAAAGCGGCACGGGCCGCGAAGGCGTGAAGTACGCGGCGCTCGAGATGACGGAGTTGAAGCTGGTTGTCATCAATCGGCAACCTTACGGCTAACGGACACACAAAAATTACGGCTAACGGACACACAGTACCTTATTTTGCTCAAACCAGCCATTAGTCGATTCTAACGGACCGTAGCGCCTCTATATGACCATCCAATGCTGCTTTTCCGCTCCGAACAAGCCCATTAAGAGCTGCCGTGTCCTTTAGATTTGTGAAAGGCCGATTTGAAAGGAAATAACGACGCTGGCGTCCGTTAGAGCTGGGCGGGATGCGGCAGGGTACAAATGAACAAACGAATAAGTATAAATATGGCCGGAGCGCACCAAGCTACATTATAGAGGCGCTCCGGCCATTGTTATGTCCAATCGTAAGGAGCGTGGCGAGATCTAACGGTTGCCGCAGAGGCTATTTCAGGTCATATGCTTGTTTCCGAAACGTAACGGTTGTGACGGGGCTTATTTAGCGGTAAACAACTAAATTCGGCTTTTTTGCACCGTTTAAGCTCCACTGCAACCGTTACAATCACAAAACAATCCACATGAGGCAAATAGCCTCTGTGGCAACCGTTGCGCAGTCGCAAGGTATGGGCAGAGGTCTGAGGGCAGTTGTGCTGGCCTGCAGCCAGGCGCATGGCATGCTCGATGAGTGTTACTTTGTATGCCCCTAAGAGAGAAATTACAATCGTCAGAAAATTTAAACATTGCATCTTGACCCCTGTATGATTTTGAGTATAATGATATTAAAGTCAAAGAAAGTCAAAGTCAACCGGCGATACGCTTGAAGGGACGTCGTTCCATCTTATTTGCAATTGAACAGGTGATTTTCGGACTTAGGAAAAAGAACAGAGCCCGTTCGAGACGAATGAGAACCAAGCCGCAGGACCTTGCTTTCCGAAGACGATACTCAGGGAGGTTGGTGGTTTGCGTAACATTTCCGATCTCATTGAACAGTACCTCAAACAGATGCTCGACGTCAGCGACGAAGGCGCGGTGGAAATCCAGCGCAACGACTTGGCCGACCGCTTCTCCTGCGTACCTTCCCAAATCAATTACGTAATCAGCACGCGATTCACTTTGGAGAAGGGCTACATGGTGGAAAGCAAGCGCGGCGGCGGGGGATATATTCGCATACAGCGGGTAGATCTTCCGGCACTCAAGAACCTGCAGTATCATATCGAGCGAACGGTCGGGGACAGCGTCGACCAGAGCGCCGCGGAAGGGCTGATTTATCAGCTGCAGGAAGCGGGTATGATTACATCAAGGGAGTCGAACCTGCTGCGGGCCGCGATTCATAGGGACACGATTGCTCTTATGCTGCCGCTGCGCGATGAACTGCGGGCCAGGCTTCTGAGGTCCATGCTGATCTCGTTGCTCGCCAAATAGGATATACCGGAAGGAGGGACTGAGGCTTGTATTGCCAAGAATGCGGCAAGAAGCCGGCAACGCTTCATTTCACGAAAATTGTGAACGGAGAGAAAACGGAGTTCCACATCTGCGAAGGCTGCGCCAGAGAGCGCGGCGAAGGCATTCCTGGTTCGCCGGGCAGCTTCTCCATCCACAGTCTGCTCTCGGGCTTGCTCGACTTTAACGCCTTAGGCAACTCCGCATCCGCGCTAGCCGGAGCGCCGCAGCAGCCAGTTCGCTGCGAGGAATGCGGACTCACGTATACGCAATTCAGCAAGATCGGCCGTTTTGGCTGCAGCTCATGCTACCAAGCCTTTGAAGGCCGATTGGATCCGCTCTTGAAGCGAGTGCACAGCAGCACGACGCACAGCGGCAAAATTCCGAAACGATCCGGCGGACGCATTCAATGCAGACGCGAGATCGAACGATTGCGTCGGGATTTGCATACCCATATCGAGCAGGAGGAATTCGAAAGCGCGGCCAAGCTGCGCGACGAAATCCGCGAGTTGGAACGTAAAATGTCGGAGATTTAATGAACCGGCTGAATTCAAGATTCGAAGTCGAATAGGCTACTTGGAAATGCATCGTAATCGTAAGCGAAGTTTTTGAACTTCCTAGCGGGGAGGGGTAGGCATTGTGTCGGAACATCGATTCTCTAAAGACGCGCTAAGCGACTGGATGCGGACGCTAGGTCCTGATTCCGACGTCGTTATCAGCAGCCGCGTTCGGGTGGCGCGCAACTTGCGTCATCAGCCGTTCCCGATGCTCGCGACCGGCGAGCAAGCCGGAGAAG
>JAQSXN010000349.1 GCA_029256665.1 Paenibacillus sp. | reverse complement strand
AGCTTTGCCGCCGCGAATATCGATATAGCCCCCCTCCATTCGACATGCTATAATGTCTGATATATGGGGGAGGGAACATATTTGCTGCCTAAGGTTAACGGGATGTTATATTATCAAATCGCTTCTTCCGACGAAGCGGAAGCAGCTCAAGAATACCGCTCCAGAATCGCGGACGAAGCAGAGGACGCTCTGCTCATCGAATATCCTCTGAACGATAAGACGGGACGGCTCAAGCGGCTGTTTCTAGGCGATGAGCTCTCGGTTTATTTCTTGTCTTCCGACGGCGTGAAACATTACTTCGATTCGCACGTCACAGGTTTCAAAGAGGACGGAGCAGTACGTCTGGTCAAACTTCTTCGTCCCGTTCCCGAGAAGATGACGAAGGTGCAGCGCAGAAGTTTCCTGCGCGTGCCCGCGGAGCTGGAGCTCGCGGTCAAAATCGGGAGTCACGAAAGGTTCGTGTGCAAAACCGACGACGTGGGGGGAGGAGGCATCTCCTTTATATGCGACGGCAAGTGGGGCATAAGCAGCGAGAACGTGCTGGAGTGCTGGCTTCTGGTGCCCTATAAAAACGGGACGATCGAGCATGTAACTTTCGCGGGGGAAGTGATTCGCGTCAATGTGTTGGAGACGGGCCGCAAGCAAGCGATGATCAAATTTCTGAGCATCAGCGATTCGGAGCGCCAGAAATTAATCCGCTACTGTTTCGAGAAACAGCTGGAATATCGAAATCGTTAATGTTCGATGAATAATAAAGGCTCGCTGTGGGAACATATCCATAAAGCAATGTGGAGGTGTTCCCATGACGAATAAAAAGGGGACGGGCACAAACCCCGAAAAACGACTGGCCGAGTGGTCGGACAAGGTCAGCAGAAGGCTGATTCAGGTCGTGGCGATCCTGCTATTGATCATGGCTTTGGCCCAGTTGTCCATGCAAAACGACATCGTTCGGCAGTTCCTGACAAGCGCGGATCGGTGGGAAGGCACCCCCCTGAACTAGCGCTTCTCTTTTGCATATCGGGGCGTTGTGTGGTATAATTTTCACGTTCGCAGGCAATGCCTGCTTTTTCTTTGAACACCGGCATCATCGGTCGTTAGAAGATAAGAGGCCGTCCTGTTTCAAAGGAGGTAGACCGCAAGTGGCGCAGCTAGAAGGCGACAGCGACCGCATCAACATCGCGATTGACGGGCCGGCGGGCGCGGGCAAGAGCACGGTTGCCAGGTTGGTCGCCGGGCAATTGGGTTATGTCTACATCGACACGGGCGCGATGTACCGGGCCGTTACGTACAGCGCACAGCGCTTGTCGATCGCGGCGAACGACCATGAACCTCTGCAGAGGTTGATGGGATCCATCCAGATTCAGCTGGAGCCGGGCGAGCAAGGCCAGTCCGTTTACGTGAACGGCGAAGACGTGACGGACAAGATACGTTCGATGGAAGTCACGAGGCAAGTATCGTATTATGCGGCAAGCGGCGTAATCAGGGAAGTGCTCAGCCGCATACAGCGGGAGCTCGCCTGCCGCAAGGGCGTTGTCATGGACGGACGAGACATCGGAACCCATGTGCTGCCCGATGCGGAGCTCAAGATATTTTTGACGGCTTCCGTAAGGGAGCGCGCGCTTCGCAGATTCAAGGAGCTTCGGGACGATTCCGGCGTAACGCTGGAAGGATTGGAGCGCGAGATCGCCGAACGGGACAGGCTGGATGCAAGCCGCGAGATTTCTCCGCTCATTCGCGCAAGCGACGCGCTCGAGCTGGACAGCAGCGGATTGACGATCGAAGAAGTTGTCGCGTCGATTGTTCATTTAAGCCGAACCAAATTGGCGGAGGCGAAGTAAACTATGTTATATGTGTTATTCCGCTTCTTGCTTCGCGTGTCGTATCGGCTTCTGTTCCGATTGGAAGCGAGGGGATTGCATCATATTCCCGCCGAAGGACCGGTCATCTTGGCATCCAATCACATCAGCAATCTGGATCCGCCAACGATCGGCGTGTTAGTGCCGCGCAAGGTGTATTTTATGGCCAAAGAAGAGCTGTTTAAAGTGCCGGTTCTCGGCCCGCTCATTCGCGCGTTCGGAGCGTTCCCCGTCAAACGAGGGGGCGTCAGCAAGGAAGCCATCAAGTCTGCCATCAATCTGCTTAAGGAAGGCAACGTTCTCGGCATCTTCCCGGAGGGCTCGCGCAAGACGCCGGGCGCCGCTAAGAAGGGCACTGCCATGATCGCCGTCCGAAGCGGAGCCATCATTATTCCGGTAGCGGTCGTGGGCAATTATCGTATCTTCCGCAAGACGCTAGTATGCTATGGCGCGCCGGTGGATCTTACCGCCATTATTCATGAATCATCACCGGAAATGCTCGAACAGGTTACGGATGCCGTCATGGCCCGTATCGGCGAGCTTGCTGCTAGCTATCGTTAAATCGTTTTAAATGCCGCAGGTCCGCTCCGTCGGCACGCGGGTTTAAATAAAGTTGGGCTTTAGAACTGAGGAGGTTATTTCAAATGTCAGAAGAAATCAATGTGCAAGAAACCGTTGCGGAGGAAGTGAGCCAGGACGCAATGGACAATTTCGTTTCTTTGAAGAAGGGCGACTCCGTTAAGGGTACAATCGTCAAGATCGAAGATAACCAAGCTTACGTAAGCCTTGGATATAAATATGACGGTGTTATTCCGCTTCGCGAACTTTCTTCCGTTCAAATCGAGAGCGCAAACGACGCGGTTCAGGTCGGCCAAGAGGTCGAGCTGAAAGTCGTTAGCATCGACGACAACAAGGAAAGCCTCGTTCTTTCGAAGAAGCTGGTTGATTCGGCAAAAGGCTGGGAAGAGATTCAAGCCCGCTTCGAAAGCGGCGAAATCTTCGAAGTAACGGTTGCCGACGTGGTGAAAGGCGGACTTGTAGCGGACGTTGGCGTTCGCGGATTTATTCCTGCATCCATGGTAGAGCGTCACTTCGTAGAAGATTTCAGCAACTACAAAGGCCGCACGCTTCGCGTTAAAGTAAAAGAGCTGGATCTGGAGAACAAAAAGGTTATCCTGTCCGCCAAGGAAGTGCTTGACGCCGAATTCGAGCAAAACAAGCAACAAATCATGAACGACCTGCAAGCCGGCCAAGAGCTTGACGGTACCGTTCAACGTCTGACGCCGTTCGGCGCGTTCGTGGACATCGGCGGCATTGACGGCCTGGTTCACGTTTCCGAGCTCTCCTGGCAGCACGTTGCTCATCCTAAGGATGTCGTATCCGAAGGCCAAGCGGTTCGCGTTAAAGTGCTGAAAGTAGATCCGGCCGCTGGCAAGATCAGCCTCAGCATCAAAGCGGCGCAACCTGGTCCTTGGGACTCGGCAGCCGGCCAATTCAACATTGGCGACATCGTAACAGGCACGGTACGCCGTATCGTGACGTTTGGCGCATTTGTTGAAATCGCTCCTGGCGTCGAAGGTCTGGTTCATATTTCCCAGATCGCTCACCGCCACGTTGCGACACCTTTCGAAGTGCTGAAGGAAGGTCAAGAAGTAAAAGCAAAAGTTCTTGACTTCAACCCGGCCGAGAAACGCGTTTCCTTGAGCATTAAAGAAACGGAAGAAGCTCCAGAGCAATCGGAGTCCTCTCCAAGACAAGAACGCGACCGTGACCGCGGTCCTCGCGCTCCGCGCACGCCGAAGATGGAAGAAATCAACAACCCTAACGTCAGCTTGAACAGCTCCAGCATGAGCTATTCTTTGGCAGAGCGCTTCGGCGACAAACTCAGCAAGCTGAAGTAATAAATGATTTGCCTCGCCGCGGCTCCCGCGGCTTGCGCAACAAAAAGGCTATTCCCGCGTGCTTACGCAGGAATAGCCTTTTTGCATTGGCGCATAATAGGAGACACGAGGTGATTGAGGCATGATTGCTGGTTATATGACCGTTTGGTTGGCACTCATTATCGTTATTCTATTGGCTACCGGCTGGAAACCGTATATTGCGCCTAAACTTGGGGCTCCCGCCATCCTTCTGCTCGCTGCGACGATCGGGTTCGCTGCATATGCGGGTTATTGGTGGACGCCGATTGCCGGACTGCCATCCGTAACCATTCATGGAGCCGTAGCGGTGGTGCTCGTCGCCAGCTTTCTGGCCTGGGCAGGCAAGAACAACAGCGGTCAGCGGGGTTATCTGCTGATTTGCGTGCTTATGCTTGCAATCATCTGGGGAAGCATTAGCAGCTTGTATACCCATGATCCCGTATTATATTGGCTTGAGCCCGGCTGGAACTCCCCTTTGTTATGCGGATTGTTATGCTGCGTATTTACCACGAATATCCGGTATCAAGCCGGCGCGTTATTATGGACATCCGTAATAGGCGGCGTCATCAGCGCTTGGCTCGATAATGGAACATATGCCGTAACGATCGGATCGGCGGGCTGGTGGGATTCGTACTGTTTGGCCATCGCGACGGCATGCTGCGGAGCAATCATGATCTATTTGACGCGCCAAACGTTGGCCGTTGCCGGCAGAACTTGGATCGGCATGCGAGGAGGGAGGGAATAGATGCTGCATTATTTGGAACAGAACCGTCACTTGACGGGCGTATTGCTAGGCATCGTTTTTGGTATTATCGCAAGGCTATTGATGCTCAAAACCGATTACCGGCAGTATCCGACACATCCGCACGGAAGCATTATCCATATCTCGTTAGGAGTTATAGCCGCGGCGCTTGGCGCGGTGGCCGTCCCTGCTTTGTTCAACAAAGACTACACAGCTATCACGTTCCTCACCCTCGCAGCCCAGCAATTCAGGGACGTACGCAAGATGGAACGCGAGACGTTGACGAAAATCGACAGCATGGAGCTCGTAAGCCGTGGTTCTACATATATCGAAGGCATAGCGATGGTGTTCGAAGGGCGCAATTATTTGGTCATTATGTCGGCTCTCGTCACAAGTTTGTTCGCCATCCTGCTTAACGTATGGTTCGGAATAGGCGCGGGAGTCCTATCGCTTCTAGTTGTCATGAAGCTGAAGTCTGGAAACGCCATAGACCATATTGCAGGGGTGCAGGCCGCAGTCGTTCGGATAGACGGACCGGATCTGTTCGTAGACGACATCTATATCATGAACATAGGTCTGAAGGACAACCAAGCCATTATCGCGGAGCGCGGCATCGGATACGTGCTTAC
>JAQSXN010000348.1 GCA_029256665.1 Paenibacillus sp. | reverse complement strand
TGGATATTGAAGCCGTGGGAGAACATCAGAGCCGCGCCTTGCTTCAGGTTCGGTTCGATTTCTTCGTTGTAGACGCGAGCTTGCGTCTCGTCCGGCAGAAGGATTTGGACAACGTCGGCGACTTTAGTCGCTTCGGCAACGGTCAGCACCTCGAAGCCGTCTTTTCTTGCAACGTCGGCGGATTTGCCTGGGCGAAGGCCGATTACGACTTTCAAGCCGCTGTCGCGAAGATTTTGCGCTTGCGCGTGGCCTTGGCTGCCGTAACCGATAACTGCGATTGTTTTGCCTTGCAGAACGCCTTGGTCGGCGTCTTTCTCATAATACAATGTAACTGCCATGATAATAATTGCCTCCTTTAATTTAACCCTTTTGAGCGGGTGTTTAAGCGAAGAACCCCGTCTGCGTTCGGGGCCGGTTCCTCCCTTAAACTCCCGCTCAAAGCGGGATCCTGACGAATGGTGAGTTGAGAGTAGACTTCAATACGCTAAAAATATTATTGCTTTACGTTACCGCGGTTAAGCGCGGTAACACCAGTGCGCGAAAGTTCGCGGATGCCATAAGGCTTCATCAGCTCGATCATGGCATCGATCTTCTCGGTGTCGCCCACGACTTGAACCATCAACGAGTGCGTGCCGATATCGACTACCGCCGCCCGGAACGTCTCGACGACGCCCATGATTTCCGGTCTGCTGGCCGGCTCAGCATGGACCTTGATCAAGGCCAGCTCGCGTCCGACCATCGCGTTCGCGCTGAGATCCACGACTTTAATGACGTCGATCAGCTTGTACAATTGCTTCGTGACCTGCTCCAGCGTATGGTCATCGCCCGACGTGACGATGACCATGCGTGACAAGCCGACTTCTTCGCTCGTGCCTACCGTAATGCTCTCGATATTGAAGCCGCGGCGTCCGAACAAGCCGGATACGCGCTGCAGAACGCCGGGCTGGTCATTCACGATGACTGCTATCGTATGTTTCTTCATTCCGCATCCCCCATGATCATTTGGTCAATGGTGCTGCCTTGGGCTACCATCGGATAGACGTTCTCGTCTCTGCGGACGACGAACTCCACGACGGCTGGGCCAGGATGGCGGAGCGCTTCTTCCCACGCCGCGCGCGCTTCCGCTTTGTTCGAAGCACGGAAGCCCTTAACGCCGTATGCTTCGGACAGCTTGACGAAGTCCGGGCTGCCGGCGAGGTCGATATGGCTGAACCGGTTCTCGTGAATGAGCTCCTGCCATTGGCGAACCATGCCAAGCACTTGATTGTTCAGAATAACGACTTTGACCGGAATGTTGTTGATCGCGCAAATCGCAAGCTCCTGGGCGCACATCTGCATGCCGCCGTCGCCGTTGATCGATACGACGACCCGATCCGGATTGGCCATCTGCGCGCCGATCGCGGACGGGAAGCCGAAGCCCATCGTGCCGAGACCGCCGGACGTTACCCAAGAACGCGGTTTGTTGAAGTTGTAATATTGCGCCGCCCACATTTGATGCTGGCCAACGTCTGTCGTCACGATCGCGTCGCCGTTCGTCGTCTCGTGAAGCATCTCCACGACCCATTGCGGCTTCAGCTCCGTCTCGGAATCCTTGTAGGTGAACGGGTATTGTTTCTTGGAAGCTTGAATGTGCGCTCTCCAGGCATCCGCCTTGCCGGCGCGTAAGGCCGATTTGTTGGCAATCGCCAGCACCGTCTTCACGTCGCCCACGATCGGAATGTCCGTCGGCACGTTTTTGCCGATCTCGGCCGGATCGATGTCGATATGGACGATCTTGGCAAGCGGCGCGAAACCGGACAGCTTACCCGTAACTCGGTCATCGAAACGCGCTCCGATATTAATGAGCAGATCCGCCTTTTGGATGGACGTGTTCGCCGTATAGGTGCCGTGCATGCCCGGCATGCCCATCCACAGCTCGTTCCCGCTCGGGAAGCCCCCGAGTCCGAGCAGCGTCGTCGTAATCGGAATTTCGGTCTTCGTTACGAACTCCAGCAATTCCTCGTGCGCCCCGGAGTAGACAACGCCGCCGCCTGCCAGAATGACCGGGCGTTCGGCTTCCTGAATGGCCTTGATCATTTTGTCCACTTGAAGTTTATTCGGGTTAACCGTCGGATTATAGCCGCGAATGTTAACTTCCGTAACCGGCTTGAACAACGTTTGGGCCGCCGATACGTCCTTCGGAATATCGATCAGTACCGGACCTTTACGCCCCGTATTGGCGATATGGAACGCTTCGCGGATGACGCGCGGCAGTTCTTCTACTTCGCGTACCAGGTAGCTGTGTTTCGTAATCGGCATGGTGATGCCCGTAATGTCCGCTTCTTGGAAAGCGTCGGAGCCGATCAGCGTCGAGATGACGTTGCCCGTAATGACGACGAGCGGCACGGAATCCATATACGCGGTGGCGATGCCCGTTACGAGGTTCGTCGCGCCGGGACCCGAAGTCGCGATACATACGCCAACCTTGCCGCTTGCGCGGGCGTAACCGTCAGCCGCGTGAATCGCGCCTTGCTCGTGCCGCGTCAGAACGTGGTTGAAGTCCGGATTGCCGTGCATGGCATCGTAAATGTACAACACGGCGCCGCCCGGATAACCGAACACGCAATCCACGCCCTCGAGCAGAAGACTGCGAAGCAATATTTCCGATCCCGAGATCACCTCGGGCTTAGAGAACTTTTCCATTAATTCTTCCTTCGACTTCAGCGTTGCGCTTTGCGTTGCCATCAGTCATCCTCCTCCTCTCGAAAAACAAAAAAACCTTTCGTCCCTCCAGCATCATCTGCTGAAAGGGACGAAAGGATTAGCTTCCGTGGTACCACCCGAATTCGTTACGTCTCTCTCGAAACATAACCTCCATTGGTTAGAAACGCTGTGCACATTCCGACGTTCTACCATGGCACTGTAACGCTTGCCCTGCGATGCTCCCTAATACGCTTGACGCTTTTCAGGAGAATAGCTCCGAGGTGAGCTCGTAGAAAAGGGATTTTGGCGTCGGTTGCAGCTGATCCGTACGCTCTCTGAGCAAAAGGGCCCTTATCACTTCGTCCTCATCATTGCCGATTGATATGACTTTTCACTATTATATGCCGATTGGAACGGTACGTCAAGAACCGATCCTGCGAATTTCTGCGCAATGCCTCAATCGCAAACCATGGGCGCGGCACATATAGTAGTGTAGCCTATGTTTGGCAATTCCATGCAGCAGCGCCTATATTGCGTTTGCCGCCGCAACCGGAGGGTCACCATGATTAGAGCCCGCAAGCCGCAGGACGATCCCGAGCTCGTCCGCCTCATCCGCACGGAGCTGATTCCGATGTCCGCGACCGCCAGGCCTCTCGATGCCCGCATGTTGCGCGAGCTGCCCCACCGCTTCCGCTGGGGCGTGACCTATGTCGCGACAAGGACGAAGCAAGGTCCTCCCGTTGCTTTCGTCCATTTCGCCGCCTTCGGCGGCCAATTATTGATCGACATGCTGGCCACCCACTCCGCGCATCAGGGACTCGGCATCGGCAGCTTGCTGATGGCGCATGCCGAAGCTTATGCCGCGTCTCGCCAGTGCAGCATGGCCCGCCTGTTCGTCGATGCGTACAATGGCAAGGCGCAGCGTTTCTACGCTATGCTCGGCTATTCTTGGATTCGGTACATTCCGGAATGGCATGTCTATGAGCTGGCGAAGCCGTTGATTCCCGCAACCGTCCTTCCATCATGCGATATTCTGGGCGAACATTACGCGCTAGGAAACTCGTAATAGTAGGAGTTCCCTTCCACCTGCAACGTTACGACGATTGGTTTACCTGAGTTCTTGGCTGCTGCGGGTATTTCGAACATGTAGTGGATATTCTCGGTGGACAACGGATCAATACTTGTAAGGTTGGAATACGTGAAGTCGCTTCCGCCACCGTCTTCCACAGCCGAGAAGGCTTCATATTCGTATTTATTGTCATAGATCAGACGGGGCGACATCGCCTCGGAAGCGTCTTTGCCGATCGTGGACAGATTTTTGAACGAGAATGCGACGTGCGCATATATCTTTCCTTGATCCTTGACTTCGTAATACGAATAATAGCCGCTTGCTTTGGGAGGCACCACCTTCGTGGCCAGTTCCGCTTTCAGAATGCCGATTTCGGCGTAGCCGTCGATCGTCACGGCCGTTCCCGCTTGCAGAGAGGTATATGCCTTCCATTCCGTTCTTTCTTCAAGCGCCTGCTCGTCGTCCATGACAAGGGTCGCTCCGCTGCCCGATCCGCCGGTGCCCGCCGTCGCGCTTTTTCCGTTGACATTCAGCGTGAATTCCAACGATTTGCCGCTATCCTTCACCTCCAGCGGCACCTCCGATAGGAAGTGCAGCTTGCCGCTTGTCAGCGGATCGATGGAAGTGATGTTTGTGTAAGTGAAATCGGATCCTCCCTCTTCTTCGATCGTCCAAAATCCGGAATATTCATATGTCCCGTCGTACAGAACATCTACATCCAGTATTTCGTCCGCCGAAACGGAACGTCCTCCCAGATTCTTCACTTCATAAACGTTATGGACGTAAACCTTTCCCGCATCCTCCACTTCATAGTAGGTGTGGTAATCGCCGGGATTGGAAGGCGTTACTTTCGTGGTAAACTCCGTGGAAACCATCTTTATTTCGAATTGTCCCGGATATACGAGCGTATCCCCGATTTGAAACACGGACGGGTATTCCGGTTTCGGTTCCGGCGTTTCCGTCGTAGGAGCATCCGTTTGCGTTGGGGCATTGTTTTCGTTGCCGGGCTGAGCCTCGCTGATGTTGCCCCTCGTTTCATTGCCGTTCGAGCCCGAGCCGCACGCCGCGCATAAGATCAAGATGATGATTGCCGCGGCTCCTGTTCTGGTCCACCTTTTCATTTCTCTTCCTCCAAACCTGTGATTATATGCCCATATTCCGACCGCTTTTTCTATGTAAAAGACGGATCTTTAGGCTGTTGTGCCCATATAACTCTACCACATCTTGTAAAAACACGAAAATATAAAACTAGTTAGCCTAATCCCGGTAATACCTCGACAATAACGTCCGGTCACCGTGTAACCACATATAACTGATCTTTGATCTGCAAAGTTTTCCAAAATAAAATAGGCCCGCTCCGATGATGATCGGAACGAGCCTATTTCGTAAAATATTTAAGCGTTAATTTTTTGTTTGGC
>JAQSXN010000347.1 GCA_029256665.1 Paenibacillus sp. | reverse complement strand
ACTCGTTTGTAAATATAGTTCGCGGTAAATACTAGGATGATGCTGACGACGGAGTTGAAAATGCCGATGGCCGTGCCGTACGAATATCGGCTGAGATTGATGCCGTAGTTGAGCGCGTACAGATCGAGCACCTCGGAGTAATCGCTGACCAGCGGGTTGCCGAGCAGGAATTGCTTCTCGAAGCCGATGCTGATCAGGTGGCCGATCGACAGGATGAACAAAACCATGAACGTCGTGCGAATGCCCGGCAGCGTAATGTGCCACATCTTGCGGAAGCGTCCCGCGCCGTCGACCGTCGCCGCTTCGTACTGCTCGGGATCGATGCCGCTCATCGCGGCCAAGAAGATGATGGAGTTCCAGCCCGTTTCCTTCCAAGCGTCCGATGCGGTCACGATGGACCAGAACCACTCGCCTTTGGCCATGAACTGGATCGGGCTGTCGATCAAGTTCAGCGACATCAAGAGCTGATTGACCGCGCCGCCGTCCGTCGACAGCATCTTCGTTACGAGACCCGCGACGACGACCCAAGAAACGAAGTGGGGCAGGTACGAGATCGTTTGGATGGAACGTTTGAAGAACTGGTTCTTGATTTCGTTAATGAATAAGGCGAATATGATCGGAACCGTAAAGCTGACGATCAGTCCCATGACGCTCATGCCGAGCGTGTTGCGGAGCACGAGATAGAACCGCTCGTCCGAGAACAGCTCGACGAAGTTGTCGAGTCCGACCCACTTCTGATTCAAGATCGAGAATCTCGGCTTATAATTCTGGAACGCCATAAGCCAGCCCCAAATGGGAACGTAGCTGAACACGATAATCCATAAGACGAATGGGAGCGACATCATGTACAAATACCGGTGCTCGACCATTCTTCCGAGAAAACGCTTTCGTTTGTCGGCTGCCGATACGCGGCGCCGTTCCGTAGACGGCATTGTTTTCATCTGGCAATCTTCCTCCCCTGCTGACGCCTTCTCGCGACTTGCTGTTGTTTGTTGACTTAATCTTAACGGATATCCGACTCTCAAGGGCACCTGCCAAATCAGTCATAAAATCATGTCAAAATCGGCGATGCGGCGCGAAACCAAAAAGGCCATGCTGGAAAAACTCCCCTGCATGGCCTTTCTATGGCGGCGGCAAGTCGCGAGTTCTCCCTTTCGGAGAGCTGTCCGCAAATCGAGCCAACTATGACAGCGCGTCCACCGTTCCGTTCTTTCGCCCTATTTCTCCCCAGAGCTCTTGTAGGAAGAAGGAGAAACGCCCTTGTACTTCTTGAACTTCGCGTGGAAATAATCCACGTTCGCGTATCCGACGCGCTCCGCCGCCTGATGCACCTTGTGCCCCTCGCGAAGCAGCCTGATGGCCTGCTCGATCCGCACCTTGTCGAGGTAGGTGTTGAACGTCTCGCCCGTATGGCTCTTGAATAGCTTGCCCAGATAGCCGCTGTTGTAGTTGAACAAATCCGCGAGCGTCTCCAGTCGGAGCTGCTCGCTGTAGTGGCGCTCGATGAAATCCGTCACGCGTTTCATCGTGCCGTTGCCGTCGGTTCCGCCGAGCTTCGCCGTCAAGTCGGTCAGCCTCGTCTTCACTTCGTCCAGCATCTCGTCATAGTGATGGGCGAGGTATAGACGCGTCACCATATAGAGATCGTCCTTGAGCGACAGCTGGGGATAGAAGGCCGCGGCTTTGTTCAGCATCAGAGTAAGGAGCTGCGCCCAGTTGCTCTTGAGCGTCTGCTCCGAATCGCCTATTCGCACGAGGTCTTGGGCGAATTCGTCGACCTGCTGCAGCACGTCGTGGCCGTTGCCGAGATCGATACGGTAGAACAAGAGCTGCGACATCTCCTCGATCGTCAAAGGCTCGCGTTCTGGCTGTTTCATGCCCCCGTTCAATTCCGTCGCGTCGTAAATAAGCCCGCTTCCCAGAAGGAAACGGCGTCTAAGCTTCGCCTTCGCGCCGGCGCTCGCGGAGGGAATATCCGCTAAGGCTTTCATGGGCGGGCCGGCAATCGCCGTATACCGGATACGGCTGCCGCAGGCTTCCTCCAGCGCTTCGCGGATGGTCTCCATGCCGCCTCTTAGCCAAGGCCCGTTCCTAAGCAGCATGCCGATATAGGGCTCCGCAGAGAACACCCAGCCCTGATCCTTCGCCTCGATCAGCTCCGTGAGTTTTTTCTTCGCAACCGTCTTCATCGTCAGCGAGTGCTCCCGGCTGTACAGCTCGACAAGCACAAGACGGCTGCCTTCCATCGCGGCCGCGGAGCCGAACAGGGCGGCTGCCTCGCGCTCGTCCAGACTTCCGTCCTCCGGAGTCCTGCCCTCGGCCAAGCTCTGCAGCAGCTCTTCCCGCAGCAGCGTAACGTTGCGTTCGCCAAACCCCGGGCCCGTCGACCGGCGCGAATTCAGCTCCTTGGCGGCGCGCTCGACGTAGCTTTCCAACTCGTCTTCGTCGATCGGCTTGACGACGTAACCTCCCACGCCGTGAATAATCGCTTGTTTGGCGTAATTGAAATCCGCATATCCGCTCAGGATGAGAATGTGGCACTCGGCGTCCGTCTGCCTAATGCCCTCGATGGCTTTGAGTCCGTCCATGACCGGCATTCGGATATCGATCAGAATGAGATCGGGCCGCAGCTTCGCATGCTGCTCGATCGCTTCCTTGCCATTGGCTGCCGTGCCCGCGATCTCGAAGCCGAGACGTTCCCATTCGATTAAGGTTTGCAATCCTTGCCTGATCATCGGTTCGTCGTCCACGATCATCACCTTATGCATGCCGTGTCCCCCCAGTCGGTATGTTGAACGCAATGAACGTTCCTTCGCCGGGCTCGCTGTCGATACGCAGCCCGTATTGGTCCCCGTAAATCATGATCAGCCGCTGGTGCACGTTGCGCAGGCCGATCCGGTATTGCTCTTCTTCTTCCATATCGTCAAGAGAGCGGTTAATGCCCGCCATCCTGCCAACGTCGATGCCTGCTCCGTTATCCTTGATCTCGATCCGAACGTCGTCGTCCTCCCGGTACACGCGCACCGATACGAAGCCTCCTTGCTCGACGTGGTCCAGCCCGTGCACGACCGCGTTCTCGACCAGCGGCTGAATGACGAGCGGCGGCAGCTCTACCGCCGCGCAGGATTCTTCGACGTCCAGCATGAAGGAGAGACGCTCGCTTCCGTAACGGAACTTCTGGATTTCCAGATAGCAGCGCACGACCTCGATCTCGTCCCGGATCGCGATTCTGCGATTGCCGACCTCCAGGTTTTGCCGAATCATCTTGCCCAGCATGCGAACGACCACGGATATTTCCTTCTGCCCGTTCATATGGGCTTTCATTCGGATGGACTCCAGCGCGTTGAACAAAAAGTGCGGATTGATCTGGCTCGCCATCATCTTGAGCTTGATCTCGCGTTGACGCAGCAACAGCTGCGCCTTCTGGCTCTCCGAATCCGCCACCTCGTCCATCAGTCCGCGGATGCTGACCACCATGTTGTTGAACTGGCGGGACAACAGCCCCAGCTCGTCGTTGCCGCTGACGGTCGAGATGACGTTGAGATCGCCCATCGCGACTTTGTTGAGATCCTTGTGCAGCACCAGCATGCGCTTCGATATGAGAGTGGAAGTCAAATAAATGAGAATCCAAGCGACGGCAAAGCTGATGAGCATAATGACAAGCCCCAGCATGCTGATCCGGTTGGCTCCGCCGACGATGCTGTCGACCGCGAACACCGATACGATGCTCAGCCCGTTGCGGCTGGAGGCCGGCACCAGCTTCTCGATGACGACGCGCGAAGGTTTGCCGGCATAGTTGAATTCATAGGTGCCCTCCGGCTTGCCCGCCAGCGGGCTGTCGAAGGTGATGTCGTTAATATTTCGGCCGACGAGCGCGCTATCCTTGGCGGCCACGATATAACCGTTGTCCTCGATGATCATCGTATCGAACGCTTCTTGGCGCATCATGCTGCCGAGCACGTCCGGATCGATCGTGATGACGAGCACGCCGCTCGTCCGATAGAGCGGAAAGTTGACTTTGCGCACGAGGCTGAGAAACTTCTGATTTCCCTTCGTCTCGTCCTCTACGTACAACCAGCGGATGCCGTCCTCCTCGGTCGCCTGCTTGAACCACGGTTCGCGCATCTTCTCTGGCGTCGCTCTGAGAAACTCCCAGTTGTCCAGCATCGTCGGGTTCGTATAGTAGAATCGGACATTATGGATCTCGTTGTACAGCTTGACGGAGTCGCGGAAATCACGATACTCCCGATACGCGGCGACAACCGAATACGTGGTCGGATAATGCGTGTTCACGACGTCCATCAGCCTGTCGTCGCTGAGCAAATTATCCGATATCTCCAGCGGCATCCTCACGATGCCCGCGATCTGCGACTTGACCCGCTCCACGTTGCTGCCTACCTGCTGAGTCGCTTGATCGAGCACGTTCTGGCGGAAGGAGGAGGTTAGAAACACGCCAACGATCAGGATGGGCACAAAGACGACCAGAATGAAGGACACGATCAATTTGTTCTTGATCCGAATGTCGTTCGTGCGGTTCGCGAGCCGCTGGAAGAAGTTCATGAACATAGGCGTCCGTCTCCCTGCCGGCTTCCCGGCTATTGTTTCCTCCATTCTAGCATAACCGCCAAGTGCCCGCTTACCCGTGCCAGGTAAGGCGAAACGGTTAGATTTCAAGCTCGAATCGGCTCAGCCTGACGTCCCCCGCAAGGTTTACCCGCAAGACGCCGACCGAATGCGGATCGATCAAGCCCGATAGCGGAATTCGGATATCCTTCCACTGACCGGATCCGTCCGCGTCCAACAAGGCGCCGCCCATGGCGGCTCCGTTCTGTTCGGCCAACGCTATGGAAAGCGTGCCGCCCGCAGCCCCGACCGACACGCGGCCGACGAAAGCACGGGCGCCGGAGCAGTTCTCCAACTCGACATCGCCGAATTCGATCCAGCCGGAGCCGCCGGAGATCGGCGTGACGCAAGTGCCGCCTTCCGCGCTTTCGTCCAACAAAACTTGTTCGTAGTCATCGTAGTTCTCGGCTCTCGTGGAAACCGTCAGATCGCGGTTCGGAATCGCCGTGGCGCCCCGAAGCCGCGCGGAAACGCGGCGCCTAATATCCGAGCTGGAAGATCCGGCCATAAAGACGTATTCGCCCTTCTCCAGCACAAAGCGGTCCCGGG
>JAQSXN010000346.1 GCA_029256665.1 Paenibacillus sp. | reverse complement strand
CAGAAGGTAATCTTTTCCCTTTCCACTTGGTTGTCCACATTGAATCGACAGCCTCCCTATTAATGATTAGCTTCGTTCCTTGGTTATTTGTGAAAAGCCCACTTTTAAATCAAGTAAACTCCATTTTCATCCATGTTACGGATATGCCCATGGTCGTGTAGTAGTATAGTAAACGATAGGGCAGATAAGGGGGGAAATTGATATTCGCTGGATGAAAAACAAATCAGTTAACATAATAAATGTTATGTTAGCTGATTTGGTATGTTCATTACCCATGTTGAGTGCGTGCGATCCATGATGGTAAATATTAGTTAGGATCAATCTCCTTTGTTGACTCGCCCAGTGCAAATAATCGCATTGTTTTTCCACACGAAACAAGCGCTTATTTGTGCCAATGACGGGCTAGCTCAACAAATCGTCATTCATCAGCAGCCGCGGCGTTAGCGATTCGAGCCTGGACATATACGCAGCTACGCCGGTTGCCCCGGTACCATAGTCCGACGATATTTTCGCGCCCGTTTCGTCAGCGAATACGTACTTGCCAACCCGGCATACCCGCTGGGCATACAGCTTCCGCGCCATGTTCTCCGCGGCGGCTAGATACCGGCGATCGCCGGTGAACCGATGCAGGTCAAGGACGAATTCGGCGTTGCCCGCCAAACCGTGGCACTGGCAGAGCGAGCCATGCCGGCTTCGCTCCATGACGTCGTTCATCGCCATGTCGGCAAACGTCAGATACCGCTGCTCGTTCGTGACATAGTAGAACCGGATGAGCGCCGTGCCGATTCCCGACGTCCCGTTGCACCAGGACTCCCAGTTCCGCTTGCTGACCGGGCCAAAATTCCACGAGCAGCTGCCGTGCTTGACGATCGCATGGCCGATCACCTCGTCGATTCCTGCAACGGCCGCATCGAGATAGGCGCGATTGCCGGTGGTCCGGTACATCAGCAGCAGAAAGTGACCGATCCCCGCATTGCCGTGCGCATACCCCCATAACACTTGATCCGGTTCCGGTTTATGCCGGAACAGCCACGTCACCCCCATGTCGGTCGGCGTACGCCGATCGAGCACATGCTGTGCCGCAAGCTCCGCCCGTTTCAGAAACGCGCGATCCCCGGTCACTGACCAGAAGTGAAGATTGGCCATTCCGTATCCCGACGTTCCCAGTACAATGTCATACAAGCCGGAGCAGACCGGCAGCTCGAGTGCTTGCCGTACGACCCGCTCCCGGAGCTCGTCGTCCTTCAGGAACACGGCCGCGTCCAGCAGGAACCATAACGTCCCGTACCAGCCGAAATACAAGGAATACTCGCCACCTTCATACACGTCCGGTTTTCGGTGCAGCCGCTCATCGTCGAGCCCGGCTGCGCAAGCACGGACGACTTGCCGGAAGAAGGATGTCTCCGTCTCGCCGCGGGCGGCCATATCAAGGAGGAACAGCCCGACTCCGGCGATCCCGTTCATGACGTTGACCGGCGATGTCGTTCTGCCGAATGAGGTTTGGTCCCAGATGGCGGGCCGGTCGAATCGCGCCTCGGCGGCCAAATATGCCGACATGTCGCGATAACTGCGGCGGCAGCTGTCGCCGATCGGCGGGACGTCGTCGCAAGCGGCGTCCCGTTCCTGTGCCCGGCCGTCCGCCGACCATGCGGCGATCGTCGCTTCGAATACGGCTTCCGCGTCGGGATCGTCCGCCAACAGCCCGAGGATCGTCTGCGTCGTACGGGAGTCGAAGCAGCCTTCCCGCTCCATGAGCCGCAGCTCCTCCCGCATTTTATCACGGTCCGATCTCGTGCTGGGATATCCGGCATCGTCTTGCATGTAATAGGGATCTTTGCCCGTAAATATAAAAAAGATGACGCAGCCCAAGCTGTACAGATCGTCCCGAGGCGCAGGCTTGTATATGTCACGATGCGGATAGTAATAACCCGGCGTTCCGAAACCGGGATGCATGACGCGCGCGTCTTCGTCAATGGAAGCAATCTCCAGATCGATGATGCGGACGTCTCCGCCTTCTTCGACCATCACATTATTGGAGGACAGGTCCCGCAGACGGCACCCCGTCGCCAAGCATGCTTTGACCTTCTCCGTCAAAGACAACGCCACGCTCCTGCACAGCGGCAATCGTTCCTCAGGCGCCGTAACGGCGAACAAATCATGGATATATCGCTTGAGAACTCGCCCTTCGAGGAACTCCTCGGCAAGGAAGAGATGATCCCGAACGGCGAATACATCGATCAACTCCGGCACTGCTCCAGTGTCCGCCAAGTGACGCAACATTCTTGCCTCATTCCGCAGGCAGTCGATCGCATCGTGTCCGAATTCATCCGTATGAACGTGAGGACGCGCTTCCTTGATCAGCACCTTCTTCCCGTCGGCAAGACGCTCGCCGATATACACGCCGCCCTTGTTGGCATGCCGGATCGCTTGACGGAAGACGTACGCGCAGTCACTGGCCGCCGATCCGGCATCCGCCTGCCTGTCGGCCTCGAACGGATCCGTAACCCAGTCGGGTTGCTCATACCATGCGTTCCGCTTGTCTGGTACAAGATTGCCTTGCGGATCGCGGATGACGTCGAGCGGCTCGCCGTTGTCCCCCTTGCTTATGACGCGGAACGACCCGTAGCGGTAATGGACGAGACTTCCGCTGCGGAGCCGTCTGTCCGACAGAATAGCCGGGCCTTGCAAGCCTTGCGTCGCATCGTCGCACCCGATTGCGATTCTTCGGAATTGCTCGTCGTCATTGGGATAGATCGTAATGAACTTGCCGGCATGCGCCCGGGGGTAGTGCGCTTCGTTCATAACCGCTACCGTTTTCAACGTTTCGGCTATTTTAAAGGCGCATCGCTCCCGCAGCAAGACCGGGATGACGCGCTGCAATACTTGGAGAGCGGAGAGAGGGGTTGCCGATATGTGGATTTTCCAGCCTTGAACAAGTCCCCGGTCGTCGCTGCCGAGTACGTGGAACCATGGCGAACTGCGGACGAACCTCCAGGACGGCTCCGGAAAGTGGCGTCGAATCGTATCGATAAGCGCGTCTTCGATGGCGCCGTATTTTCGAATGGTTGGCATGAACGGATCGAATGGATTGTTGTTGTGCATCCACTTGGATTCCTTTCTATCCCGCAGGGCTGCTTCCTTCCGGTTGCTTGCAAGGCATCCGTGGCGCCGGCAACATGGAAGGAAGCCGCCCGATTAGCGGTTTACCGTTTTGAACTTACCCGATCGTAACCGAGACGCTGCAACCTCTTGAGAAGTCGCACCACCCGCCCAGATTGAAATCGCGGCTTTCGTTCCCGTTCTCGTCCAAGGCTGCTTCCGGCATTTTTTGCAGCATTTCCAAATCGACATCCGTTTTGATTTCCGTCATTGTTTGCATCACTCCCGCTAAATGGTAGTTACCTTATTCTGGTTATTGGCGCCACAACTTTAGTTATACCGAATCATCGTGACGTTGACAATGATTCTTATGGCCATTTTCTTGGCGGATTACGTTCCGCCGTCAGCCGTAAGCAGACCGTAATACCCAGGGGTGTCGGGACGCTAAAGCCGTGCCTGCGCGAAAGGTGACCCCGAAACTCCCCCCCCTAGAAAGTGACGCAGCTTCCATAATGCAGGATTGCCAAGCAACAACCAACTACTCTACCGTTGCGCGACATAGTTCGACCACTCCGGACATGCTTTTCGAAAACATGTCCTGTTTACTAATTGTGGGCAAAAATCAGTTTTGTTACGCTTTGGGGGAGCGGTAAAGGAGGGGGGGGAATACAAATTATACCGGAGAAAAGCCGTTTCCGGACAAAATCCAACTTTGAAAGCGCATTAAAGCTACGTGCAGAATGTTTGGAACTTTCAAAGATTTCCGCCGAAACGAAGCCGGACTGCATGATCAGAAACAACTGCCGAAGCGTGCGTTGTATCCAAGGTCATCCACATCCATAGTTCAGTCCAATCAATAATCCATAATGGAGGAATGAACTTGTCGGAACAAAACCGCAATGAAGATCCAACCGGGGAAGAGCAGCAGCTAAACGGAAGCGGGCCACAGGTACAGCCGATCATACAACAATCGGACCGGACGGGCGGTGCCGAGGGGCAAGCGGCGGGAACTTCAATCAGCAGAAGAAAACTGCTCTCGTCGGTAGGTCTTGCGAGCGTCGCCATGGCTGCAGGCACTGTAATGAGCAGCATGACTCCAGGATATGCGAGAGACAAGGATGATGTAGTGGATTCTGTATACGCTAGCAAAGGCGCTACCCACATAGGAGGGGCATGCAGGCATGTGGACAACGTCTGCTCTCTGTCCGGTCTAATCGGCAGCTGCCAAGGCGATTGCGTCGAGACAACGAGCTACCATCCGGGATGGGCGGGTACGCTGATCGGCCCGGTTGGCGGTGCGCAGTTCGTATGGGATGCCACGCGTCCGCGGTCCCAGCACAACGGCGGGAATATTGTCAGTCCGACCGTGCCATGGGACGGCACAGAGGCAACGCTCGCCGCCTATATCGCCGGGACGGGCGAAACTTCCCCGGGAGCTGTCGGCTGTTGGGTGCACAGGAACTACGGTTCCAATACGTTTAATGTGTTGCAGTGGGGCGCCAAGAATGACGCCACTCTGAACGGCGCCAATAACGTGGTGCTGCAACCGCTATTCGATTACGCGGAGAAAGCTGTAGGCGGCGGTTATGGCGGAATGATCAAGTTCCCGCGAGGAAATTACGGCATCGGTGTGCCTCTGAACGTACGCGATCGCATGACCTTGCAGGGCGAGGGGACGGCCGCGACGATTCTTCACTTCAGATCGCTGACCAGCGGCCATGCGATCACGCTTGGACCGACCGGGCCTGATCACCCTATCCGCCCCCCGGGCCAATACGTGTTCGCCGCCCGTCTGGAGAAGCTTACCGTCGCAGGCGGCAATACTTACAAGGGATTGGATCGCGCCATGGTGTACACCGACGGCGCACATGAGCATAGCGGCGTATTCGAATGCGTCATACGGGACTTCACCTCGTTCGGCATCCATTACAACACCGGCAACGGCGGTCCGGCCTTATTCGAGATCTCCGATGTCGAGATTTATGCAAGTACGGTTCTCCCGAGCGCGGGGATCCGCCGCGGGGTTTACTCCAGCGCCGGCGGCGCTCTGGTCCTGCTCAGGCACGCCACCATC
>JAQSXN010000345.1 GCA_029256665.1 Paenibacillus sp. | reverse complement strand
GAGAACGGCCGTCCGGCGATGGAAGCCGCCTCGCATATCGCGAACAATACGCCATACACCGTCTACGTGCCTACGGAACAAAACCGCCTTCATCTGGTCGTCCAAGCGTCCAATTACAAATATTATCAAGGCGGTATCGCCCAGTCGATCTGGATCGGCTCGCCGGATGATATTTCCGAGTACTCGCTGGCCAGCTTCGGCGTTGGGCTCGCAGGGTCTTTGATGACCGTTTCTTTTGGACTGTACGCGCTGATGATCTATCTCATGCGCCCGCGCGAAAGCATGTATCTATACGCCGGTTTGTTCTTCCTGACGGTGTCGCTCGCGGTGGCCTGCGCCGACGAAAAAGTGCTGATGGTGCTTCTGGATTGGCTGCCGTTCGATGTCGCCTACAAGCTGCAAGACATTGCGCTAAGCGGCTCCTTGCTGCTGCTGACCGCCTTCTTTCGCACGGTGGCCCCCGCCTTTCTTCCGAAGAAGACGTACTGGCTGGCGCTGGGCCCCCAGCTGCTCTATCTGGTCACCATATTCAGCCTGCCATATGAGTGGTACATTTACGCCAAAATCGTAGCTACCCCTCATCAGGTGTTGATCTGTCTATTCGCCATCGTCAGGTGGGCGATGCTTCTGGTGACGACCAAGGAGCGCGATCGACGTTGGGAATATAGCCTAATGTTAGGAACCGCGACGTTCGTGACGGGCAGTCTCTTCTTCCAATTGCTCTTTCTGGCGCAAGTCATGGCTTATGGCCGTTTGATGTCCTTTATTTCCTATTTGCTGTTGACATTCACCATTAATTTGTTCCTGGCCCTCTGTTCGACCAACATCATGAAGCGGACGGAAAAATTGACGACGCAGCTTTGGCGCGCGAACGAGGTGAAAAACGAATTTCTTCAGCGGACGTCCCATGAGCTGCAGACGCCGCTTCACGGCATTCGCAATCTTGCGGACCATTTATCCCGCCAATCCGAAAGCATGACGCCGGAATCCCGCCGCCATCTCGGACTGATCGTCGAGACCGCCGAACGGCTCAGCTATATTGTGGGCGACCTCATCGACGCCACGCTGCTGCGCAATATGTCCCTGCAAGTGCGCATGGCAAAGGTCGATGCCTCGGCAGTCGTGGATCACGTCATGCGGGTTATCGCTTTCCAAGTAGGGCCCAAGCCCATCGTGCCGGAAAACCGTGTGCCGCCCGGGATGTTTGTGCTCGCGGACGAACAGCGGCTGCAGCAAATCGTATATAATCTCGTGTCCAACGCCGTCAAATATTCGAATGAGGGCATCATTCGCGCCAGCGCCTCCTTGCAGGGGAATCGAATGACGCTCCTTATCGCGGATCAAGGCGTTGGCATTGCCCCCGAGGAGACGGAGCTTGTCTTCGAGGACCGCTACCGGATCGATGCCTCGGGCGAGCACCCTCCTGCGGAAGGACTCGGGCTCGGACTGTTCATCAGCCGCGAGCTGGCACGGCGCATGGGCGGGGAGCTTTATATCGCTTCATCCCGCATCGGGGAGGGCACCGAGATGGCGCTGGAGCTCGAAGCGGCGGCTTCCATTTCCGAGACCGTGCAGCATCCTGGCGAATTTGCCGGCATTCGCGGATACGCCGGCGATACGTCGACTTCACAGGACGCCGCAAGCAGCGAGCGCGCTAGAACGGATGCCGAAGCCGACGCGGCAAGCATGCCGGACGTCATCCGCCGCAAGTCGATTCTGCTCGTGGACGACGAGCCCTCCAATATCGAGGTGCTCAAGATCATTCTGCGGGACGATTACGAGCTGACCGCGGCTTACGGGGCCGACCAAGCGCTAAAAGAGTTGGATCGCTCGCGCTACGACCTCATGATTGCCGATCTGATCATGCCTGGCATGTCCGGCATCGAGCTGACGCAGCGCGTCCGCGAGCGGCAATCCGCGGTGGCGATGCCGATCGTCATCGCCACCGCGGCGCCTCGCGACGGGGACGTGCGGCTCGCCTATGATGCGGGAGCCAACGACTATATCGCCAAGCCGTTTGCGCCAAGCGAAATCCGCAAGCGGGTCGGCCTGCTGCTCCAGCTGTCTTCGACTATGGAAACCGCGCTTCGCCACGAACGCGCTTTTTTGGCGGCCCAGATCAAACCGCACTTCTTATACAATGCGCTTAGCAACATTATCGCGATCTGCGCCCAAGAACCCGAACGGGCTGCCGAGCTACTGTCCATGTTAAGCCGCCACTTGAGAAGGATGTTCCAGCAAGAATCGGGCGCCCATACCGTTCCGCTCGCGCAGGAGCTGGAGATGGTGCGGGCGTACGTCGAGATCGAGCGGCTGAGGTTCGAGGAACGGCTGCGGTTCGTAACCGCTATTAACGCCTCATTGCCTATCGAACGGATGAGAGTAACTTCGCTGCTCATACAGCCGCTGGTGGAGAACGCGATCGGCCACGGTATTTTCAACAAAATAGGATCAGGTACGGTGACGCTGCGAATGAAAAGGCTGGAGGATATGCTGTTCATCGAAATCGAGGACGACGGCATCGGCATGGATTCCGCTCAACTGGAACGGCTGCTCGCGGGACAAGCGAGCCGCGGCGTTGGACTGACGAACGTTCGCAAGCGGGTTGACGCCATTCCGGGCGCCGCATTCCGTATGAGCTCCACCCTGGGGCAAGGAACAAGGTGCGAGCTATATCTGCCGATCGATTCGTTGTTTGGAGGGGGTTAACCATCATGTCATATAAGACTTTGCTAGTGGAAGACGAAAAGAAGTTGTTGGCGTATATGCAGAATAAACTTACGGCCTTTCCCGAATTCGATATTCGGGGAAGCTACGACGTGCCGGAGGAAGCGTTGTCCGCTTTCGAAGAACTTCTTCCGGACGTCGTGTTCCTGGACATTCAGCTCCCTCGAATATCCGGGTTAGCGCTTGCCGAGCAGTTGCTGCGCATCCACCCTTCCGTCAAAATCGTTTTTTTGACGGCGTACGATCAATACGCGCTAGACGCTTTCCGGGTTGAGGCGATCGATTATATCCTGAAGCCGATTCGGGGCGAAGATATCGATCGCGTGCTGCAGCGGCTTAAGAAGCTGCTTCCGACGCCTGTGCAAAGCTACTCTCCGGTCATCCGCTGCATCGGCGCGTTCGAGGTCATGGACGCGGACGGGCAAGCCGTCAAGTGGCCTACCAAGAAAACCGAGGAGCTGTTCGCCTATCTGTGGGCGCATCGCGGACAGCAGATCAACAAGTGGACGCTGGTGGAGTTGCTATGGCCGGATCAGCTGGAGGAGAAAAGCATACATAGCTTGTACACCGCCGTATATCGCGTCAAGCAAGTGCTGCAGCGCCTTTCCGTGCCTGTTTCCGTGGAACGGACCAACGAGGCATACCGTCTGACTGTGAAGGAGCGGATCTCGGATCTGGAGGAGCTGCTCTGGCTGGCCGAGGATCCTTCCCATGTCGAGAACGCACCGCATGCCGCCGACCTGTACCTGAATTACAGACAGCCATTGTTCGGGGGCCGCGGATATGGATGGAGCGCGACGCTGGAGGCGGCGGCCGAACGGGCGATGCACAAGCTTGGGCGGCTGCTGCTGGACGATACCTGGAAGAGAAACGACCGGGATCAACTGGGGGCGGTTCTCGACACGGTAGAGTCGAGGCAGAAGGAGTCTTAATGATTTAACCCGCTCGTTAATGATTCAACTCTGTGTCGGATTCTCGATGGCGCCCATGAACAGCAATGTACCGGTCGAACCGTCCTCGATCGTAAAGAAGAACGGCTTGTTAACATCCATGGAGAAGGGCTGAGCAGGCGCCGAAGCCCCCGCCATCCCAATCGCTGTAATCGCAGCCGCTTCCGTCCCTTGCTCATTGACTTCGATAAATGTCTTGTGCTTTACATCATTGATGAACAGGTTCGGCGGGATCGGCGCCATGTTGCCGAAGTTAGCCCGTTCCGGGTCAAATGCGGCTTCCATGCCCAAAGCCGTCAACGCATCGTTCAACTTAACGGAATACTCCGACTTAAATCGCGGCAATCGCAGTTGTCCGTTCGTCATATGGAACCCTTCCGTCAATTGATCGGCATCCGAGAGCAAGTCGGACATCATTCGACCAAGATCGGAGCGATCCGCCGTCGGCAAGTAAACAACCATCCGCACGGTTCCTTTGCCGTAAGGGATACGAATAGCCTGATACCCTTCCTCTTCTTTGTACTCAAACTCGCCCGATTGGCTCATCATGGGGACTTGAATCGCCGGACCATCCGGAATGGCGAACTCGCCGCCCTTCGTATCTTCTTCTAAGAAGGGACTTTTCCATTCACCTTTGAAATAAATGGCGTTGATCAGGAGCAGAACCATTGATGGATCGATCGGCTCTTCTATAATCTTCTTGATCTTGTCATGGGTATTCTTCTTCACCCAGTTGTTGATTTTTTTGGCTGCGTCTTCCGCGGTCAAATCCATCGACGTCACTTCGGCATCGTAATACGTGCGGTTGTTGTCCAGAAAGGATTGGCGGAATTCCATTCCTTCTTGTGCCCACAGTGAATTCGCGATGCTTAACTCGACGCCCGGATCTGCATGCTCAAGCACGTATTTCAGCGTTTCGTTCCCCTTGTTGATGTCTTGTGGCGTCAGCCCTTTGAGCTGCAGCGCCTCTTCCATCGCCTTCTTGGTCTCTCCATCCGCGCCGTTATACGTCATGGCCAATGCGGTCTCTATGCTCAAAGGAGAAATAACCTTATTGCCGCCGGGCTTTTCCGATTTCAGCAGCTCCCGGAATAACGCCAGCCCGAATGTATTGTTTGCCTGCACGATCCTTTCGTCCACATCGTTGGATGTGTATAAAAGTTCGGTTGGTGTTGCCGCTTGTTTTGTATTAGACAATCCCCCGCACCCCGTAACCGTCAATAAGGATAAGACGCAGCCGATTGCCAGCCTTTTTTTCATAAAAAATCCTCCTGACTTCATTTGCTATCCTAGACGAATTATTCGATTGATAGGTTACAGTAACGCGAGGTTGGCCTTAAAAAATAGAGATTGCCTGATGACGTTAGTCATGGTACTATGTGTAAAATATATGGAAGGGCATCTAGGGATCCGATCCTGCAAGGGAGGCGAACCGAGCGATGCCAGCGACGGCGCATAAGCCTGAGCCACACCGTAAGGAATAAAAGGCCTTCGGAAAGTTCCGCCTGCTAAGGGCG
>JAQSXN010000344.1 GCA_029256665.1 Paenibacillus sp. | reverse complement strand
TGCATCCGACCTTTTTGTCTATCCGAAAGTCCGCCAGTCAAGCAAACCTTCTCGTTACGATTCCGCGTTACAGGGCAGCGTGTCGGTCTCGCCGACAATCTTTCTTATGCCGCCTTGGTTCGCGCCGTCCCTACACCTTTGCCGCCTGCTCCACTCGCAGCGAGAAGGCGCGCGGCTTCGGCTTGCTGCTGCTTTTATCCAGCGCGTACATCATGATGAGCAGCGTATGGCTGTCCGTCGCCAATTCGCCCTTCTCGAGCAGCGTCGCCAGATCGAACGGCAGCATCTCCAGCATCGCGTGTTTGTGCAGATCCCGTTCGTGCATGCCGATCGCCGCAAACTCCGGCGATACAGCCTCCGGTCGTTCCAGCAGCGTCCGCATCCAGCCTCCGTATTCGGACTTGTCCATGGTGTGCTCCCACCAGGTTTTGCGCGGCTTGTAATTATGGTTCAAGAAATAATCGTATTTCATCAGGCCGAGCACGACGTCCGGATTCAGCTTCGAACCCGCCGTCTCTCCATCGCCCAGCGGCGTCTCCTTAGGCAGATCGGTCAAGAAGCTCCATAACCTCGAGAACAAATCCTCCAGTTGATGGCCGATCTTGCTCCAGCCTCGTTCTTCCCAATAATCGCCGAACATCTGGAAGAAATCGAACGGAGACGGGAATACGCGATCGACCAAATATAGCAAAGTATGATCCAAGCGATGCGCGTTCCAATATTTCTCGAGCACATCCTCCACGCGTTTGATCCGAACGATATCGCCAAACGGCATCAAATCGTTGCCGAGCATTTCGTAAGGCGCGCGGTCCATGTAGATATATCCCCACTTCTCCGCCTCTAGCCGCAAGCCGGTCCCGCGCAGCATCTTGAGGAAGCCGAGCTGAAGCTCCTCCGGACGCAGCGCGAACACGTCGTTGAAGGTGCCACGGAACGTATCGTAATTTTCGAGCGGAAGACCGGCAATGAGGTCCAAATGCTGATCGATCTTGCCCGAGTCCTTGACCTTCGTCACCGTGCGAACGAGCTTGGACCAGTTCTGCCTGCGCTGAACGGCCAGATTCGTCGGATCGTTGGTCGACTGCACGCCGATCTCGAAGCGGAAGATGCCGGGAGGCGCATGCTCGGCAAGATAATCCAGCACTTCCGGACGCATGATGTCCGCCGTGATCTCGAACTGGAACACGCACCCGCGATGGTTCTCGATAAGGAAGCGGAACATTTCCAGCGCGTAATCGCGTTTGATGTTGAACGTCCGGTCCACGAACTTGATCAACTTGGCTCCGTTGTCGATCAGGTAGTTGATATCCGCTTTGGTCCGCTCCATGTCGAAGTAACGCACGCCGACCTCGATGCTGGACAGACAAAATTGGCAGCTGAACGGGCATCCGCGGCTCGTCTCGAAATAAACGACGCGGCTTCCCAGGTTCGGAATATCCTCGGCGAACCGGTGCGGAGACGGCAATTCGTTTAAGTTAAGCTTGGGACGATGCGGATTGACGAGAATTTCCGAACCGCTCTCGCGCTGTTTCCGATAGGCTAGGCCAAACACCATATGGTATTTGCCCGCTCCTTGAATCTCCGTCAACAGATGATCGAACGTTTCTTCTCCTTCGCCCATCACGATAAAGTCGACCTCCGGCAGCCGCTCCATCCAATATTCGGTGTCGTAGCTGACTTCGGGTCCGCCCAAAACGATTTTCAGCTCAGGCTTGATTTTGCGAAGCATGTTCACGACCGTAATCGTCTCTTCTATATTCCAGATGTAACAAGAAAATCCCACCACGTCGGGATTCCGCCCGAACACATCCGAAGCGATGTTCATCGCCGGATCCTTGATCGTATATTCCGCGATATCGATATCGAACCGGTCGCCGCTGAACGCCTTCAGGCAGCGCAGGGCAAGCGAAGTATGAATAAACTTGGCGTTAAGCGTAGACAAAACTACTTTCATTCCATATCCCTCTCTCAGGTAGACAAGCTGCCTTCTATTGTACCGAATTTCCCGGCAAAATAGAAGCGGCGCCGATCCTCCGCTTATCGCGGCGATCGGCGCCTGCTGACCACTCTTTACCTTATACTTTGGTCCGGATGTACATCTGATCCTGCAACTGCATGTCGATAACTGTATGTTTGACGCGCCACTTGCCTTCCTCCATCAACGTTACTTCGCCCTGGGCGAAGCCGCGAGGCTGGAAAGCATAATCGCGTTCGAAGGAAATAAGCACTTGAATTTTGTCGTCCGGGAGCATGCCGTGGAATTCCTGACCCAACTGAATCGTCCACATCTTGAGCTCGTCCTCGACGGCCTGCGCATAATACAAGTAGAAGAGCGGATCGATGTTCGCCGTCAGCACAAGCCAGCCCTCCGCATCGCGCGCCGCTTCCCACTTGGTCAATTCGGCGACGCCGCTTGACGTCGGCACCGACGAGAATTCTTTCTTGAGCAGTGACCGGATTTCGGCAAGCGGCGCCCCTGCCAGCGAATCAGGCAAAGACGGGGCGAGGAACTTGGCATCCTTGATCATCGTGTCCGTAACTTCGCCCAGCAGCATGGATGCGTGGAACGCCGATACCGCGAAGTTCAGATCGGCCATGCTGTTGTCGTAGCCGGCCGACGTAATGCCGATGAACTGCCCGTATTCGTTGAACAGCGCGCCGCCGGAGCTGCCATGGTCGGTTGGCGCGTTAAACTGGATCCAGCTTACTCCCGCCTCGTAGCTGTGGTTGCTGATCAAACCGTCGGATACGGTGTTCTGCAGGCCAAGCGGACTGCCGATGGCCACGACACGGTCTCCCTTCTCCGCTTCGAAGTCGAAGGTGGTTTCTACCGGCGTCAGCTCATGCGGCTTCTCCGTGCGAATAATGGCCAAATCGGCCGTTTCGTCGTAGGCGACAATCCCCTTCACCTTCATCTCGTCGGAGAAAATATCGTACGCCGTCGCGGAAGTCGCATCCTTCATCACATGGTAGTTGGTGAGAATCAAATCCTCTCCTACCGCAATGCCGCTCCCTTGCGCCTTGTTCGTCATAATCATGACGACGCTGCCGTCGTAGAGATCGACGATTTCCCTTGACGACAATTTCGGGAGATCGGGAAGCGCGGAGCCCTCTTCCGGGATCTCTTCGCCGTCCGTATTGCGCCAGGTCTCGATCTTGATCGCGTTGTCTGCAGCATCCCATTTCACCGTCGCGCCGAGCGCTTCGACTACGAATCGGATGGGGATGTAGGGCACTCCGTTCTGCAGCATGGCCGGCGTCGCCAAATAAACGGTCTTTCCGTTGACGATCGCTTCTTTCTTCCCGGCGGCGAGCGACATCGTAAGACTGCCGTAACGCAAGATCATCGCGCCGCTCTTCACCTCCAGCACCGAAACCGCTCCGAGAGCATCCGCCAGCTCCTTCATCGGGGCAAGCGCCACGCCGTTCACCTTCACGACCGGCTTTGGCAGAGTCAGCTTCTTCCCGTCGATCCATAGGGACGACTCTTGCGATTGAACGGCGGTCTGCTTGGCTTCGGCGGCATAAGCTTGGCTGCCCGCGGTTGCCAGCGGAGCAAGCATCAAACCGGCTGCCAGCATCGTGCATGCGGCGGCTTTGTACCATGTTGTCTGTTTCATTCTGTTTCTCCTCCAAATCTCTCAGGTACGAGACTTTAAACCTATCTTTTTATCCTAGCATCCTAATTTTGGAATGTCTATCCTTTCTGATATCAATAGACGTTAACGAATCGCGGCCGAAACTTCTTCCGTCAATACCGAAAAATTTTTGAACCGGCGGATATCGAAGCCTTCAAGCGTGTCCAAGGGAGGCAATTCGTCGTTGCGCAGCACATAGACGGCGGATGTTCCGAGCCGTGGAACTACGTTTCCGAACGTATAGTTGCCGAATCCGGACACTTGCCTGAACGGGGCTTCCGGATTGGCATATCGGGCGGAATCGACAAACGCGCGCGGATCGGTTCGTTCATAGAAGAGAACGTATATGTATGGCATGTTGACCTTGTCCGTAACGTATATCTCCCCGTCTCCCTCGCTTGCATCCGCCGCATATCGAATGGCTTCTCCGAACGATTCGAAGAAATGCGGTCCGATCTCTTCCGGATATTTGGCAAAATAATGCCAGCCGAACATCCCGAACAGTATCGTAAACGCCGCGATCGAAACCTTAAACGAATGCCTAATGTGCTCTCCGCACCAGACGAGTCCTACCGCGGCGAGCAGCATAACGGGGTACAAAATGATGTTGACCCGGTTCATGTTGATATCCATGATCAGCGCCATCAGACTCGCGGTCGCGAGCCATAGCAAGGTAACGGCATGCGCCGCGTTTCTGCCGAAGAATGTCTTGGCGGCCGCGACGGCGATTCCGATGACGATAAACGGGATCGCGATGGGGTACAGGTAGCCGTAATCCGGAATGGCGTTCCAAGGCAAACCGTCGGTTTGCGTGACGAGCAGCTCAAGAAGTTTCCCCGCCCGGTCGGCGATCCCTTGCGCCGCATTGCCGGAGAACAGCGACGATATTTGCTCCACGCGCGGAACCGTCAGCTTGGGGATCGTAAATAACGGCGTAACGATGTCGTCCTTGTCCGCCCTGTTAATGTAAAGAAACAACAGTATCGGCAGCGACAGCAGCGCAAGCAGCGCGCCGTGAACGAGCAGCAGGACCGGCTTTATCCGCTTGGTCGCCCAGAGATAGGCGGCAACGGCCGCCGCGAATACGGGAACAAAAAAATAGGCCGTCCCGTAGGCGTACATCGATAAGGCCATCATAATCGTAAATCCGTACAGCCGCTTGGGCTTCTCTAATCCAAGGAGCAGACAATAGACGGCAAGCAGCGCAAGCGTCGGGAAGAGATTGGATTCCAATGCCCATCTGGACATCATGATATGCCACGGGCTTATCGCCGTTAGAAACATCGCGGCCAGCGCAAGCTTGCGATCGGCGAACAGCTTCTTGCCGATTCCGTACATCGCCGCCATCCCGATAAGCCCCATGACCATGCTGACGGCGCGCACGGACCAAACGTTAAGTCCGAACAAATAAATAAACGGCATGGAGAAATATGCATACAGCGCGTTCTGCCCGCTCCCCCATGCCGTCAGATGAACCGGCAGACCGACTCCGTTGCGATCGATCCCGTAGTGCAGTATGGCGTACGCGTCGTAGCCGACCGAGGCTTCATCCTGATTAAG
>JAQSXN010000343.1 GCA_029256665.1 Paenibacillus sp. | reverse complement strand
TAGCCGAGCGCAAGCGCCGTATTCGCTTCGGAGATCGCTTGCTCCGTTCCGCCGCATACGCCGGCAACCTTGATAAACGGCCGTTCCAGCTTCGCTTTGTCCACTTCCTCCGACGCCATTCGCAGCACCGTCTCGAACAAGTTATGCTGCGGCTCGCGAATCTCGAATTGCGTGGAATGAACGCCTACGGCGATGCCGCCCGCACCGGATGCGATGTAATAGCGGGACAACGCCCGTTGATAGCGTTCGTCCAGCTTGCGATTCTCGTCCAGGGCAAGGGGATGCGCGGGAATGACGAGACCTTGATGCAGCGCGTTATGGAGCTTTTGCGATAATGTGCGGCCCGCCATTAGAATTTCCCCTTTCGTTCCTGGAAGTGGGTCGGCTTGTTCCATGTGGCTCCGCCTTGCAGCACCCACTCCGCCGTCCAGTCGATCAATTGCAGGAGCGATACGCGGGGATAACCGAACAGCTGATGCGACTTCGACGCGTTGTTGAGCAGCGCCGTGTCGGACTCCGCGCCTTCGAAGATCGGTTCCTTTCCAAGACGCTTCGCAAGCTCGCTAGCCGCCCAGCGGATCGACAACGTCTCCGGCCCCGTAATGTTAATAACGGTAGGCGGGCTCGAGCAATGATTGAGGCATCTCAGCGCCATCGCGTTGGCGTCGCCTTGCCAGATGACGTTCGCGAAGCCCATCGTCAGGTTGATCGCGCGCTCTTCATTAATGGCTCTGGCGAGCTCCAGCAATACGCCGTAACGCATGTCGATGGCATAGTTTAGGCGATACATCGCCATTAGCGTCCCATTCTTATGCGAATGATATTCGAAGATCCGCTCTCTTCCGAGCGTCGACTGCGCATATTCGCCAATCGGCTCGGGCGCGACGTCCTCGCTTGCTCCGCCGCTGCTCACCGGCTTGAACGGATAAATATTGCCGGAGGAGAACACGACGATGCGCGAATCCTTGAACTTCTCCGCCACGCGTCCGGGCAAGTACGTATTCATCGCCCACGTAAAATGCTCGTTGCCCGTCGTGCCGAATTTGTTGCCCGCCATATAGATGACGTTCGCCGCGTCGGGCAGCGAGAATAGCGATTCCTGATCCAGCAACTCGCTGGAAATGGTCTCAACGCCAAACTCCTCGAGCTCGCGTCTCGCCTCTTGGTTAGAGAATCTCGAAACGCCGATGACCCGCTTATTCAGTCCGCCTTCGCGGATCGCGTTCATCGCGAGTCTCGCGAGACTAGGCCCCATCTTGCCGCCCACGCCAAGCAAAATAATATCGCCGTCCACCTTGGACAGATCCTTTACCAACGCCTCTGACGGTTCCGCCAGCTTCGCTTCCAGTTCCGCTACCGATTTCATAAATCCAATGACCTCCTAACGAGTAATTACGTTCATCATACGACCTCGATCTATATAAAGACAAGTCTATTAATTGGCGTTAAATAAAAAACAAAAATGGACAAATCGCCATTTGCTACAGCGACTTGTCCATGAGAAAAGGAAATCTGAATATTTGGCGCGGCCGTCCCTTCGGCACCTTCTCGAAGCCGGATATTTCGACCAGGCCGTTATCGGTCCACAAAAGAATCAATCGGTGGGCGCTGCGAACGGAAATGCCGAGCGTTGCGGCCAGATCGTGAACCTTGTACTCGTATTTGCCGAACTTGGCCATGTTGGTTAACAATCGGCTCAAGTACGCGCTGGTCATTCCGGCGTCCTCCGCCTTCCTGATCAGTGCCGGTTCCGTTGGCGCGAGCACCGACTGTACGGGGTCGGACATCTCGAGAGGACCGATAACCGTGGCATCCTCCCTCACGATAAAGCCGGTATTGCCGCCGGCTTCGCGCGACTTGCGCAGTGCCGCGCGCGCATTGGTGCCGGCCTCGTTCGCGGTCATGCCGAAGCCGATGCCGACGCTGAGGGAGATGCCGAGGCTCTTGCTCGCATCCTTGGCCAGCGGGATCGTTTTGTAGCCGCTCGTTTCCCGCTCGAAGATGCCTCGCGTCGTGCAGAACAAAAACTCGTCTCCGCCTGCCGACATGGAATATCCGTCGAGCGATTCGACATACCCGAGCACCATCCGGTGAATGTCCAGTTTAAGCTTTTGCACTTCGTGTTCGTTAGGCCTTTGCATCACGAGCTTGCCGAAGTCGTCCACCTTGATCATGCCGACGACGATCTGCGATTCTTTGCCGCGGCGCGATTCCGTGGAGAGCAGCGCCCTTTCCAGCGTGACTATGATGTCTTGCTCGGAAGGCAGCAGCCACTCGTTGGGAATATCCAGCCTCGTTAATCGCTGCGCCACGTGGCGCATGCCGGTGAACGCGATGGAACATCTTCCTTCAATCACGTTACGCTGATGAAATTCTACTAGCTTCTCCGAACCGTCATAGGACGGCCCGTCGTAGACGATCAACTTCGTATCCTCGATTCCGAGATCCTTAAGCGTTCTCGTCACGATATTCCGGGTCAACGTATCGATCGAGATGCCGCCTCTAAGCTTGCCGCCCTGCATCGCCTTGAAGATGGCTTTGTACAATCCCGCTCCCGTTAGCGGCAGGTAGTGGATCGGAATGGACGGCGGCAGCTTCTCCTTCACCATGCGGTGAGCGTGCGGACCCGATAGCAGCAGCACTTCGACCTCTTGACTCAGCTCCGCCGCCGCGAAAGGCGATTCGTCATCTTGTTCCACGATCCGAACCATCGGCGCGAAGGTCGGAAACGATTTGAGAACGGCCAGCGTTCGCTCAACGATAAATTCGGTACCGATGATTCCGATCTTGATCTGCATAATCCGCACCTCGATAAGTTTAATCAGGCTCGCTTATAGAGCGAACGATAGTCCGTTTTCCGCTAATGCCGCTTTTAAGATTCGAATCGCTTTCGGTCCCATCCCATGCAGCTTCTGCAACTCGGATTCTTTGATGGCGGTCAGCTGATTTAGCGTCGTAATGCCGATTTCGTTCATCGCTCGTTCCGCCGGTTTGGACGTTTTGGGCAGCGGTATGGACGGCAGTGACATCATCATTTCCCTCCAATGATTCAAATGAAATAATATCGAAACTTAAGCAACGGACTCGGATTCGGCTTGTCTTGCCGGACGGAATCCGAAGCCGCATAAGGCGAACGCGAGGAACGCGAATCCCAGGAAATAAAACAAGCTGTCGGGAGCCACGTACCGCAGTCCCAAACCGCCGAGCGTCGGCCCCATGATGCTTCCGATGCTGAAATGGATGGATGCGATCACGTTGGCTGCCGGCAAAATGCTCCGAGGCAATATATCGGCTGCGTACGCTAGCCCTAACGAGAAGAAGGAGCCCACAACGCCGCCGGCGATGACGAACAACGCGAACAGCAGGTAAAGCCGCTCTCCGGCGGCAGGTATCGCCAGAAACGCCGCGGCGCCAACTATGCCGCAGCCGATCAGCACCGGCTTTCGTCCGATCCGATCGCTCCAGACGCCAAGCGGCAATTGAAGGATAAGGCCGCCGATGCCGAACGCTAGCAGCAAGAGCGAAATCCAGTGCTGATCCAATTGTATGCGAAGCGCGTACAGCGGAAAGCTGCTGTTCATCGACGACTCCATCAAACCGTACAACAGACCGGGAATAAGGACGAACCAGGCGAGCTTGTACGTCCGGAGAAAGCGGTTCTCCCCGGCCCGATCTTTGCCGCTCTTCTCCGGCCATTCGTTCTTCATGCGCAGAACTAGCAACAGGATGATCACAAAAAACAAGCTGCAGGCCGCAAACGGCAACGACTCGCCGTAAGGGAGCAGGTTAATGCCGAGCGGCCCGATGCTGAAACCGACCCCATACGACATGCCGTATAAGGAAATCGTTCTGCCTCGTTTGTCAGCCGGACTGGCGCTGACGATCCAGAGCTGCGTCGCGAAGTGAAGCGCGCTGTCGCCGATGCCGACAAGCAATCGAAGCACGAACCAGACCGCAAGAGAATGCGTTAGCGGGAAGAGCAGCGTGGATATCGCAACTAACGCGATGCCCGTTACGATCACCTTTTTGTACCCGAACCGGACGACCGGCTTCTCGATAATAAACATCGTCATAAAGATGCCGATGTACATGGCGGCGGAATTAATGCCGTTGAGCTCGGGGGAAATGCCGGAACGTTCAAGCAAAATGGACAATAAAGGCAGCAGAAGGCCTTGGCTCATTCCCGCGATGACGACAACGAGCAGCAAGGCCGCTAAACGATATTTCGAAGAAAACAAATCTGAAGTCGAATTCTGAGCTGACAAAACCTGTTGCACTCTCCTTGCCGAATTAGTGGACCTCTATGTCCTCGCCTATTGTACCCTCGTTATTCGGCCTTGCGCAACAAGCAACTCCGTTGATTAAGGGGCAAGCGAGCCAATCTGGGTCAGCAGTTCGTTAATCTTTCCGATCGTGTCGGGAATGCCGGTCGCGTCGAAAGCCGCGCGCCCCTGTTCGATGTTGGTGAGCGCTTTGTCTAGACCGTTCTGCAGCGTCTCGTTGTATTGCACGATCGACGCATGCAGATCCTTGGCGTAATCCGGAACCGTCAGTCCTTCGTATTGAACGATCTGCTCCTTCAGCGCAACGATCCGCTCCTTCAGATCCGTCCTTGCGTCGATATCCGCGACCGCCTGCTCGGCGAGTCCGTTCATGTCTTGTCCGAACGTCTTCAGCTCGTCCATGTAAGTCGTCGTTTCGGTTGCGAAGTTAACCGTCTGCCCGATCCCGTCCAATATGCCGCAGCCTTGAGCAAGCAATAACGTTACGGCCAAAATAACCGCGAGTCCTTTCGTTTTCAACAGTGCCGCCTCCTTTATAACTTATAGCGTTACCTAAGCTATATACTTGGTGTAACCCTGTCTTCCACTACGCAAACATGCGGAGTCCGGTTTCGGAGAACTTAGCTAATTACGCCACTCGGCGGCGTATTTTTTCTTGTACTTGGGGTCGCTCTCCAATTCGATTAGCGTAAGTGCCGTATCGCGGATCCCTTCATCCCGTACTTTCTCGTAAAGTTTGCGAAGCCCTACCAGCAGGTCGTAACGAATGAGCGTGTAATTTTTTTCTCCCTCGCAGGTTTCGTAACGATGGCTTACGACGTCCATCAGCATCCGCCGCTGCTCTTCGCCGGCAAGGCCGATTTTCCACAAGCTTTGAATCGTATGTCTTGCCGTTACGAACATGGGATCGCGGGTAATTTC
>JAQSXN010000342.1 GCA_029256665.1 Paenibacillus sp. | reverse complement strand
TGGAGAAGCTGCGCAATCAATCGATCGTCTGGTTGTTCGGTTCCTTCCTTATGCTGATTGCGCTGTTCGTGTTCCTTGTGCTGCGAATCATGCGTCCGATCCGGCAACTGCTGGTAGCGATGTCGAAGGTCGGTCGAGGCGACTTCCAGCTGCCCGGCGAGATCGGCGGCGCCAATGAATTGAGGCTGCTGCACGCCCATTTCAAGAAGATGGTCGGCAACTTGCAGGAGACGATTCACAATTTGTCCGAGGAGCAGCGGCGCAAGGAGGAGGCCCGCTTCCAGGCGCTGCAGTCGCAAATTCGGCCGCACTTCCTGCTGAACACGCTCAATTCGATCAAATGGTCGGCCAGGCTGTCAGGCGCCGAGCATGTGAGCCGGATGATTAATTCGCTCGGCAAGCTGCTGACTTTCGCCATGCGGCAGGACCGCGAGATGATCCCGCTGCGCGAGGAACTGGAGTTCGTGCAGAACTATATCGATCTGCAGAATGTCCGGTTCAACAACGGCATCAAGCTTGTTGTCGACGTGCCGGAGACGCTGGAAGACGCGCGAATCAACAAGTTCACGCTGCAGCCGCTCGCGGAGAACAGCATCATTCACGGCGGCCGGCTGCCGGAGACGCTGACCGTACGGATCGCGGCACGCGAACGGGACGGCATGCTGGAGCTGACCGTCAGCGACGACGGTGCGGGCGTTGCTTCGGCGATGCTTGCGGCGGGCATTGACGGGTCGGAGACGCGCTCCGAGAATCGCGGAGGCCAACTTAATGGCATCGGATTGAACAATATCCAGGAGCGAATCCGCTTGCACTTCGGGCGGCAGCACGGCTTGACGCTGGATAACGGTCCCAATGGAGGGGCGGTCGTCCGGATCGTCATGCCGGTTCACAAGGAGGAAAGGCCGGATGCTTAAAGTGGTGGTGGTTGACGACGAAATATTGGTTCGGGTCGGGCTGAAGACATTCGTACCATGGTCGGAGCACGGGTTCCGGCTGGTCGGCGAGGCCGCGAACGGGCGGGAGGCGCTCGAGCTGATCCGACGGGAAGGCTGCGAAATATTGCTGACGGATATTCAGATGCCGGAGATGGACGGATTGACGCTGCTTGAGAACATTCGTGCGGAGCAGCTGGAAATGCACATTATCATTATGTCGAATCACGAGGAATTCAACTACGTCCGCAAGGCGCTGCAGCTCGGCGCGGCCGACTATCTGCTGAAGCTGACGATGGAGCCGCAGGAGTTGGAACAGAAGTTGCTCGCCCTGAGGGACAAAATCATGCAGGAGCGGAAGCTGCAGAGCCGGGAACGGGAGATGCGGCGCGAAATCAGCGCTAATAGCCGCGAAGCCAGAGAAAAGCGGTTCCGCGACATTCTGGTCAAAAGCTGTTCGCCGGCCGAAATACGCGAATGCATGTCGGCCTACGGTTATAACGACAACTCCTGGACTTATCACGTTGCGTGCATTCGGATCGCCCGCTACGAGCAGGTGATGGCCGATAACCGATACAAAAGCGAGAAGCTGCTCGCGTATTCCGTCTCCAACATATTGATGGAAATATTGAAAAGCCGTGCTCAAGGGGAGTTGGTCGAGCTCGACAACGGCCGATTTGCTCTGCTCAGCGTCGTGCCGCCCGACGACATGCTGAACGAAATGGCTGAAAGCGTCAAGCTGTACTTGGATCTCGATCTCGTCATCGGGCTGTCCGAGCCGTGCGCCGACGTTCGGTCGATCCAAGTCGCCCGCGAGCGGGCCGAGCTTGCGCTGGATGCGGCTTTCTACGACGGCGTTGGAGGCGTCTATGCTTATTCGCAGGTCGCCCATTGGGAGCAAGCGGACAACGCGCCGCTTATCGTGCCGATTGAGAAGTTCGCCCGGCTGATCGCTTTGCGCGACGAGCGGGGGCTGCAAGAAGCGATGCGGGAATGGGCCGCCGCGATTGGCAACAGACGGTGCTGGTCGCCGGAGCGCGTGAAGGAGAGCTGGATTCAGCTCGTGCACAGCTTCTCGAGTTCGCTGCCGGATCCGGAGGGAGACGTCTATTCGTTCCCGCCCTATCGGGATCAATATCCGTATCATGCGATCCGCACGGCCGAGACGCTGGACGATCTGCAGGAATGGTTGACGGGTTGGATTCCCGCACTGATCGACTGCCTCAAGACGCGGAGCCAGCGGCGCTGGCGTCCGGAGGTACAGACGGTAGCGGAGTTGATCCGGGCGAATTTCGATACGACGCTGAAAGTATCGAATCTGGCGCGCCAGGTCGGGTTCAATGAGGCGTATTTAAGCGCGTTGTTCAAAAAAGAAACCGGGGAAACGATTATGGACTTTACGATCCGGCTGCGCATGGGCAAAGCGAGAGAACTGCTCAAGCAGCCCGGCGTCAAAATATACGAGGTGTCCGAAGCGATCGGGTATTCGGATGCGAACTATTTTACGAAATTGTTCAAAAAAATGGAGGGGCTTCATCCCCAGGACTACCGCAAGCGGTATTTCGGCAAATAAGAATCAGCCAGATTGTTGCAAATTCAGACCGTTCAAAGGACGCTCCGGCCTTGCTATGATGGATGCGAGTCCTGTGAGACAAATCCACATTCGGAGGGGTTATGGCATGGCATTGGCAAGAAGGAAAGGCCTATTGGCAGTGATAGCGGCTTTGGCGATCGTAGCGAGCGGTTGCAGCGGCAACAACGGCAATAACGGGAGCGGAGCGTCGCCGAGCTCTGCGCCGAGCGCGTCGCCGTCGGCAACACAATCGGCTTCGGCCACTCCCGCCGAGGTCGTCACGCTACAGTACTGGGGGGCGATTCCGCCGGAGAACGGCCCGCAAGCGGTCGTTGATAAATGGAACGCGGCCAACCCGAACATTCAAGTCGAATATACCCGCTACGTCAACGACGAACCGGGCAATACGAAGCTGGATACGGCTCTGATCAGTCAGAACGACGCGCCGGACATTTTCGTTAGTTACGGGGAAACGTACTTGAACCGCCGGCTGAACGCGGGTATGGCGGTGCCGCTCGACGATCTGATAGCCCAATCGGGATTTAACGTTGATGAAGTGATCGGCATGGACAATATCATCCGGAAGGACGGCCAAACGCTGTATTTGCCGGCGATTCGGCTGCTGACCGCAATCCTCATCAACGAAAAAGCAATGACCGAATCAAACCTGACCTTGCCGGCCGACTGGACTTGGGAGGAGTTCGTCGATTACGCGGCCAAGCTGACGACCCCGGCGCGTAAAGGAGTGCTCATGGACGTCAACGGAGACAACATTGCCCGGTTCTCGCTCATCGGCTCCAAGCCGCAGGACTCGTATTATAAGGACGACGGCACGTCCAACTTCGACAGCGAGGCGCTGCGTGGCGGGCTGGAGCTGCAGAAGAAGCTATTCGAGCAGCAGTCGATGGTGCCGTGGGCGGAGATCGTCGCCAACAAGCTCGCGCCGTCCAGCGAGCTGTTGCGCGACAAGGCGGGCATGATCATCGGCGGCACGCATTATATTCGCGATTTGAAGAACACGAAGGATTACCCGCGGGACTTCAAGGTCGTGTTCGCGCCGAATCCGCAATACGCCCAAGGCGGCAATATCAACTACGCGGGTTTCAACGACTTCATGTCGATCAACAAAAACAGCAAGCACAAGGAAGAAGCGATGCAGTTCATCGCCTGGTACTTGTCGGGCGGCAACGAGGATATGATCGCTGGAGGCCGTCTGCCCAGCAATAAGAGCGCCGACATCGACAAGGTGGTCGATATGTTTGTCGGCGAATTCGGCGATCAGATCGACAAGCCGTCGCTTAGCGCGGTCATCAAGAAGGAATACACGTTCCAGAAGCAAATTCAGTCGACGGCATTCTCCGACCTGACGAAAGTATTGCTGCAGGAGACAGAGAAGTACGTAATGGACGTCCAGTCGCTCGACAAGACGATGGAAGAATTAAAGGCTAACGCGGATAAAGCGATCGCGGCGGCGAAATAGAGGGGCCGGCTCCGGGGAAGCCTCATGCGTGGTTTCCTTCGGTCCGTCCCGAACGCGAGGGTGCATTCATGAGAAAATGGGACAACTACCGATTCCGGGAACACGTCGCGGGTTATCTGTTCATCCTGCCGAACTTGCTGGGCGTGTTGATCTTCATGGCGGTGCCGCTTCTGTTCAGCATGGTTCTGATATTCCTGGACTGGGATTACCTGAAAGGCCTCGGCGGGCTGCAATTCACAGGTCTGGACAACTTGGCGCGGATGTTCGACGACGACCGGCTGCCGGGCGCGCTGCGCAACAATTTCATCTACACGGCGGTAACGGTGCCGGCATCGATGGCGATCGGGCTGTTGCTGGCAGTGGCGCTGAACCGGTCGACTTATGGCAAAGGAATGCTGCGCACGATGTTTTTCCTGCCGCACGTGTGCAGCCTGGCCGTCGTCGCGGTCGTATGGAGCATCATGTACAACTCGCAGGAAGGGCCGATCAACGGCTTCCTGCTCGCCGTCGGCATCGATCAGCCGCCGGGCTGGCTGGCCAGTCCCGACTGGGCGCTTGTCGCAATCATGATCATCAAAATTTGGGCGTCCACGGGTTATACGATGGTGCTGTACTTGGCTGGCTTGCAAGGCATTTCCAAAGATTTGTACGAGGCGTCGGAAATCGACGGTGCGAGCAAGCTTCGCCAACTGCTGCGCATTACGATCCCGTTGCTGCAGCCGACGACGTTCCTGCTGGCCGTTATGATGATCATCGGCAGCTTCCAGGTGTTCGCGCTCGTCAGCGTCATGACCAAGGGCGGGCCGATGAATTCGACAATGGTCATCTCTTATCACATTTACTCTGAGGCGTTCCAGCATTACCGGATGGGATACGCGTCGGCGCTGTCCTGGCTGCTGTTCGTTCTCATATTCATCATCACGCTTGTGCAGTGGAAAGTCGAAAAAAGATTTCAGGATCAATTATAGCAGGAGGGATTACGCATGACATCCGCTCCGTCTGTCTTCAGAAAATCCGTGCTTACCGCGCTGCTGGGCGCCGCCGCCGTTCTGATGATTTTGCCGTTCGTCTGGATGCTGTCGTCTTCGTTCAAGCTGATGGGCGACATTTATAATTATCCGATCGAGTGGATTCCGAAGACATGGGATTTGGAAAACTACGCCGAGGTGTGGGGCAAAGGATACCGCTTCGATCTGTACTATTGGAACACGGTCAAAATTACGGTGCTGACGGTC
>JAQSXN010000341.1 GCA_029256665.1 Paenibacillus sp. | reverse complement strand
ACATTTGGGAAGTTTGGCAACCGTAATCGATTTACTAATTTGATGATACCGGGCTCGGAGCCGAGTCATTCTCGAAAGATTCCCTCCGAGCTACATGCTAACCCGCATGCCGGCGCCGGCATTACGACATGATTGCTGAAACAAACAGCGGCAGTCTTGGATGTTTTTACGTCCAAGCCTGCCGCTGTTTGTTTGTTGAGACCCATTATGATGCGATCTATGGAGGCGTGCTTACGATTTTAATTCGTATGTCTCGCCGGGCGGCAACGCAATGCCTTTTATGTCGCGTTTCTTCAGTTCCTTCGCGAACTTCTCCGGATCCTGGCGGATGCCGGGGAACGTATTGTAATGGATAGGCACGACTCGCTTTGCCTTTAACCATTCCGCGGCGATGAGCGCGTCGGACGGCCCCATCGTCAGGAGATCCCCGATAGGCAGGAAAGCAAGATCGATGTCGTACTGCTCTCCGAACATCTTCATGTCCCCGAACAAACCGGTATCGCCGGCATGGAAGAGCGTTGCGTCATTCCATTCGACGACGAATCCGCCGGGCATGCCCATATACAGAATCTTACCTTCCTCGACGATCATGCCGGAGCTGTGGAACGCTTGCACAAGCTTGACTCGGGCAAACCCGATATCCGTTCCGCCTCCGATATTCAACCCGATCGTTCGGAGCCCCTTCCAGGAATAGTAAGTGGCGAGCTCGTACGTCGCGATAATCGTGGCGTCGTTCGCGCGGGCAATGGCTTCGGCGTCCGCGACATGGTCTCCGTGCGCATGGGTCAGCAGCACATACTGCACTTTCACATCCCCAGGTTCCGCGACCGCCGACGGGTTGCCGGTCAAGAACGGGTCAATGATGACGGAATGCTCGCCATCCGTAAGCTGAACGCATGAATGGCCATGGTATTTGACGATCAAATGAATTCCTCCGATCCGCTGCAAAGATTTGTTGTGCAAATGGGCAAGCCATTGATGCTTGTCTCCTCCAGTATATGCCATACGAGCCCGCATCCGCCAATCCGTTCCTTGGCACAGGCGACCCCGGGATATTTTCGGGAGATTTATTGCAATATGTTGCACATTTGTGTAGTATAGCATATGAATGTGATCACATACTTAATTATGCTATAACGGACAACTAGTCCGAGCGACGAATGGAGGAATTCGAATGGCAAACGCGACATTATCATCGTTCATTCAAGCCCAGCTAGCCGATCTGAAGGCCAAGGGGTTATACAATACGATCGAGCCGCTGGAGAGCGCGAACGGACCGGTTATCCGAATGGGAGGGAGAACGTTCGTAAACTTGTCTTCCAATAATTATTTGGGATTGGCTACGGACAAGAGACTCGTGGATGCCGCCGTTCAAGCGACGATCCGATTCGGGGTCGGCAGCGGCGCCGTTCGCACGATTAACGGGACGTTGACTCTTCATGTCGATCTGGAGGAGAAGCTGGCCGCGTTCAAAGGTACCGAAGCAGCCGTCGCGTATCCGTCGGGATTCAATTGCAATATGGCGGCGATCTCCGCCGTCATGGGCGATGGGGATGCGATACTGTCGGATGAGCTCAATCACGCATCCATAATCGATGGCTGCCGGCTGACGAAAGCCAAAGTCATCCGGTATGCCCACTCCGACATGGACGATCTGCGAGAGAAGGCGAGAGAAGCCAGAGAATCAGGCCAGTATGCGAAAATCATGATCATCACGGACGGCGTATTCTCCATGGACGGCGATATCGCGAAGCTGCCCGAGATTGTGGATATCGCGGAGACCTACGACCTGATCACCTACGTGGACGACGCCCATGGCTCCGGAGTGCTCGGCGGCGGCGCCGGCACCGTGAAGCACTTCGGGTTGCAGGAGCGCGTCGACCTGCAGATCGGCACGCTGTCCAAAGCCGTTGGCGTCGTCGGCGGGTACGTGGCATGCTCCCAAACGATTGCAGACTGGCTCAAGGCGCGAAGCCGGCCATTCCTCTTCTCGACGTCGCTGCCGCCGGGGGCGGTTGCGGCAAGCATCGCGGCGATCGATCGGCTGCAAGAGAGCCGTGAACTGCAGGATCGGCTCTGGAGCAACGCGCGCTACCTGCAGAACGGCCTTCGGGAGCTGGGCTTCTCCATCGGTTCGACGGCGACGCCGATCACTCCGTGCATGATCGGAGACGAAGACGTGACGCAGCGCTTCAGCGCCATGCTGCATGAGCAAGGCGTGTATGCGAAAGCGATCGTGTTCCCGACCGTGCCGAAAGGAACGGGCCGCATCCGCAACATGCCGACCGCCGAGCACACGCCGGAGATGCTGGACCAGGCGCTCGCCGCTTACGAGAAAACGGGCCGCGCGCTCGGCATGATCGGATAGGGGGGATACGGATGAAGAGGATCATGTTGACAGGCGCGCTCGGGCAGATCGGGAGCGAAATCACGATCAAGCTGCGCGAGATGTACGGTAATGACGCGGTTCTCGCCACGGACATTCGGGAAGACCTGAGCCTGGCGGCGCAGGGCGGTCCGTTCCGAGCGCTGGACGTCACGGATGGTCAAGCTTTCCATGAAGCGGCCAGCGCGCATCGAGCCGACGCGATAATCCATCTCGCGGCTCTTCTATCCGCGACGGCGGAAGCGAAGCCGATGCTCGCCTGGCAGCTTAATATGGGAGGACTGCTTAACGCCCTGGAGACGGCCCGGGAGCTGGATTGTCAGATTTTCGCGCCTAGCTCCATTGCCGCGTTCGGCCCGGATGCCCCTAGGCGCGGCACGCCGCAGGACGCGCCATTGCGACCGGAGACGATGTACGGAATCAGCAAAGCGGCCGGCGAGCAGCTATGCGACTATTATTATAGAAAGTTTGCCGTAGACGCGAGGGGACTGCGCTTTCCCGGCCTGATCTCGCATGCAGCGCCTCCAGGCGGCGGAACGACGGATTATGCCGTAGAGATGTACGTCCATGCTGAAGGCAGCGGCCATTATACCTCCTACATCGGTAAAGGAACATTCCTCGATATGATGTACATGCCGGACGCGATCGCGGCCGTCGCCCAATTGATGGAAGCGGATGCTTCCCGGCTGAAGCGCCGTACGGCCTACAACGTAACGGCCATGAGCGTCGATCCCGAAGCCATCTCGGCAAGCATCCGTAGACGGTTGCCGGATTTCACGCTCCGCTACGAAATCGATCCACTCCGCCAGTCGATCGCGGATGGCTGGCCGGACGCGATCGACTCATCGGCCGCGAGCGAAGAATGGGATTTTCGGCCCGCTTACGATCTGGACCGAACGACCGACGAGATGCTGGAATCGCTTGCGCGCAAGCGGCTGTGTGGCGAGAAAGGCGCGATTTTGTTATGATAAGCAAGACTTATAAGACATAACGAAATTGCGAGGAGACTGATTGCGTTGGAGCCTATTCATAAGAAGGTCGGCAAAAATCTGCACGCCATCCGGAAGTCGAGAGGACTCAGTCTCGACAACGTCGCCGAGATGTCCGGCGTCAGCAAGGCGATGCTGGGCCAGATCGAACGAGGGGATTCCAATCCGACGATCTCGGTGCTGTGGCGCATCGTGAACGGTCTGGGCATCTCGTTCACGACCCTGATCGAAGAGGTGGATTCGGATGTCACGATCGCGACGCCGGGCGACATCGACCCCTTCTCGGAAGAAGACGGCGCCTACCTCACGTTTCCGTTGTTCCCGTATCGGCTGCGGAATAAATTCGAATCCTACTTGGTCGTAATTGAACCGGGCTGCGAACACAGCTCCGAGCCTCATAACGACGGCGTCGAGGAGTATATTTTCGTCCAGCAGGGCGTTCTGGATTTGGAGCAGGGGGGCGAACGCTACGAAGTGCCGACGGGTAGCGCCGTGCATTTCCGCGCGAACCAGCCGCATACCTACCGGAATCCGGGCACGGATACGGTGAAATTCTTCGCCGTTATTTTCTACGCGGACGCCGCTGCCAGGGGCTGATCGTCCTGCCAACGAGACCCATTCTATAGCATGCTTCAACGATGGCCCGCCGAAACGGCGGGCTTTTTTTGTTTCGGACAATTGGCGAATTCTATCGTACTATTAAGAAGTTCTTCATATTTGCGCTCGATAGATGTTAAGAATTGCCGACTACAATCAAAATAACAATAGAATGCCGCTGAAAAGAAAGGTAGGGAAACCAATGGAGCGTTATAACGTGCTCGTTGTCGATGATGACCAGGAAATTCGGGACGCCATTGACATTTATTTAAAAAACGAAGGGATCGCCGTTTTAAAGGCAAAGGACGGCAAGGAAGCGATGGAGCTTGTTCAAGACCATCTCATTCATCTGATCATCATGGATATTATGATGCCTAGATTAGATGGAATCGCCGCCACCCACAAAATTCGGGAACAGAAAAACATACCGATTCTGATGTTAAGCGCAAAAAGCGAGGATAGCGATAAAATTTTAGGCTTACACGTAGGAGCGGACGATTATGTTACGAAACCGTTTAATCCCATGGAGCTCGTAGCCCGCGTGAAATCCCAATTAAGAAGATACGTCACGCTCGGTACATATGAAGGAATTAAGAAAGTGATTGATCTAAGAGGACTCACGTTGGACAAGACGGCCAAAGTGGTCGCCGTATTAGGCGAGCCCGTCAAGCTAACGCCCATCGAATACAGAATCGTGGAATTATTGATGACCAACGCGGGCCGAGTATTCTCCATCTCGGAAATCTACGAACGGGTATGGAAGGAGCCCGGCTTTAACGCGGAGAACACCGTAGCCGTCCATATTCGCAAAATTCGCGAAAAAATCGAAATCAATCCTAAAAATCCAGCATATTTGAAGGTGGTGTGGGGCATTGGCTACAAAATGGAGAAGTAAGACGCTGCTAGGTTTATGGGCGTTTATGATTACGTTCGGCATAAGCGGAATTTACGTCTTATTTTCGTTCGGCAATCAGTACATATACCGCGATTACTTTCATACGCCGGATTTTCGGCACGAGCTTCGCCATTTTGCCATGCACGTGGATTTGTTCGAGCTGAATAACGTGACGTCGGAGCATGCCAAACAATCGATAGAAGTTACGGATGCTGATATCGAAGAATATCGTAACGGATTCGGCAATCTTATGGATCATGTCAGCTATATTCAAACCGAATACGATTCGCGGATACTAGAAGCTCTGGCGATGGATAACCAAGATTCGGTCGACTTCTATAAGACCGAAAGAGATAATA
>JAQSXN010000340.1 GCA_029256665.1 Paenibacillus sp. | reverse complement strand
AAAAAATGGCGACGGCTTCTTCCTCCGAGAAGGCAATAGGAGGGAGCAGCCGTTGCTTCAACACCCGGTATCCGCCATGGGGTCCGACCTCTGAATATAAGGGAACCCCTATTTCGCTCAGTTCCTGCAAATCCCTTAATATCGTCCGCCGGGAAACGGCAAACTCCCGAGCCAGTTCTCGGACCGTAAATTCGCGTTTTTGGTTAATGACCAACATTAATTCCATCAGTCGTTTGGATTTGGACATCGATGTTTTGGCCTCCGCTCCAGGGCTGTTAAAAATACCATCTGGCCGTTTGTTTAATTGTGACAATAGTTGTCACTATTATCGGTTACAGTGGAATAGAAATCAAGCTGATCCAAGCAACAGAAGTTGGAATCGGCAACTAATGGGAGGTATGTTAGATGTATGAAACGGTTGCGGACTTTATAAGAGAATGGAACAAAGAAGCCCAATTAACGCAAGGAGTCCTGGATGGGTTAACCGATGCGTCGTTGCAGCAACCCGTTTATCCGGGAGGTCGCACATTAGGCAGAATCGCGTGGCATCTGACGACAACTTTGCCGGAATATTTGGCGGATTTCGGGTTAGCGATAGACGGAGTGGAACATGCGGATCAAGTCCCGGCTTCGGCTAATGAAATCGCGGAAACCTTTAAAGAAATCAGTTCTTCCGCATCCAAAGCCATTGAAGGACAATGGACGGACGCAACTCTGAAGGAAGTGCAAAACGCGTTCGGGGTCGAACAATCGAATGCCATGATTATGATGGGACTAATCAAGCACATTGTTCATCATCGGGGACAACTTACGGTTCTTATGCGTCAAGCAGGCATAAAGCCATATGGCGTATATGGACCGCCAAAAGAAGATTGGATCCATCTAGGTGTGGAAAATCCCCCGCTTTAAAGGATCGCCTTAGCGATCGGTCTTGATTGTTCGAAACGCGCAAGGAAATCTATGCTCCGGGGAGGGATCGACTTCTCTAGGCGAAGCTTGAACAGCTTGCCTTCCCGGAGCTCCTCCTCAAAGATGGCGCAGATGTTTACATGCAATCGGATCTGTGTTATCTTTATTTCGACAGATATAGAAATACTCAATTCGAGGAAAGGCGGCATGATTGCGATGACAGAGGAAACGGTGGAAGTGAGGCAAGCCGTTAAAGTATACAAGGCGCTTGGAGAACCAACCCGTCTCAAAATCGCGATGATGCTTACGGAAGAGAGCAATCTATGTTGTTCCGATATCGGAAGCAAGCTGGAATCCGTCGCAGGCTCTACGTTGTCTCATCATCTCAAGCAATTGACGGACTGCGGATTGCTGAATCTTCGTAAGGACGGAACCTATATCTACTATAGCGTTAATCGTGAGATGGCGCGGAAATATGCACCGTATTTGCTCACGTAATTTTTTTTGTTTACTATTTCTATATATTTAGAAATATAGAAACATACATAAATGAGAGGAGAAATATAAGATGTCGAACGCATTAAAAATTTATATGCTGGCCATTATCAGTTTTTTGGTCGGAACGTCGGAGTTTATCATTGCAGGAATTTTGGATAAAGTATCCGAAGACATTGGGGTATCGGTATCCGCAGCCGGTCAGCTTATCACCGTTTTTTCGCTCGCTTACGCTTTCGGCACGCCGATCCTCATGGCCGTCACGGCTCGCATGGAACGCCGCAAGCTGCTGCTCTATTCGCTAGGCGTATTCGCGATCGGCAATGTCATTGCGCTTGTTCTGCCAGGCTTTGAATTTCTAATGGCATCCAGAATCGTCTTGGCTCTCAGCACGGGGGTATTCGTCGTAACGGCATTGACCGTCGCTTCGAAGCTGGCTCCGCCAGGGAAGCAAGGAAGCGCCATCGCAACGCTGGTGATGGGCTTCAGCACTGCGTTAATCGTGGGGGTTCCGCTTGGAAGAGTCATCGCGTCCGTATATGATTGGAAACTGTTCTTCGGCGGGATTGGCGCGTTGGGACTGATCGCCATGATCATCATCCACTTCACGATACCGCGCACAGACGGTGAGGAACCCGTTCCGATCGGCAAACAGCTTGCGTTGCTTAAGCAGCCGAAAATAGCCGTAGCCTTGCTGGTGACCTTCTTCTGGATCGGCGGATATTCCATCGCTTACACATACATCTCGCCGTTTTTGCTTCAAGTGACTCAATTAAGCGAGCAGGGCGTGAGCGCCGGGTTGTTCGCATTCGGCATTGCAAGCTTAATCGGCTCCAAGCTCGGCGGCTTCAGCACGGATAAATGGGGAGCTCCCCGGACATTGGTCAGCGGCATGCTGTTGCACACGATTGTGCTGGTACTCCTTACCTTTGCCGGTCAATCCGCTGTCGTCGTATTTCCGTTGCTCATGCTTTGGGCATTCGCGGCATGGTCATCGGGTCCAACCCAGCAGTTTCACTTGATGTCCCTTGCCCCGGAAGCATCGGGAATCATGCTCAGCTTGAACTCATCGGTGCTGCAGCTTGGAATGGCAGCCGGCGCGGGACTTGGCGGAATTGTCGTCGAGCAAGCTTCCCTTTCGTCCATTAGCTGGATCGGAGCGACAGGCGTAATCATCGCGGCCGCGACCGCAACGGCGTCCTTCAGAGTTTCATATGTCCGCTCGCGCCGGAAAGCGGCAGAGCGGGTGGTGCTGAAGACGGGAATTTAAATGAACCCATATAGGAAAGCGAGATAAAGAACGGCCTGGAAGAGCGGTGACTCCGCTCGACCAGGCCGTTTTTTATGCAGAACCAAGCCGCTGCCATACGAGCTAGAGCTTGCTCCAGCCTGCCGTCGGCCCGCCGAAATCGGGGATGGCCAGCATTTCTCCTCCGCGCAAGGCGGATTCGTGGGCGATGATGCCGGGAGCGCAGTAGGCGGCCGCGTTCCATGCATGGATCGGCGGCAGCTTATGCTGGCCGACAGCCTTGACAAAGTCGTCCGCCAGGAACTGGTGGGAGCCGAAATGCCCGTTCGGCATGCCGAGAAATTCGCGCGGCAGACGGTCGGCATCGTGAATGGGACTGAGGCTGCTCACGAAGTCTTGCCGCAACGACACCGGAATGTCGGGATCGGCTTCCTGATTCACATAGTCGTTGCTATGCAACAGCTCGCTGACGTCTTGCAGGCTTCCGTGCGTAAGCGAAGACCAAACTTGCGAGTCCGCATGCTCCTCGAAGCTGCCTTGGGTGCCGAACATGCTCATGTACACGCAGTTTTTGCCCGACCAGCCGACGCGCCTGAATTCGTTGAAGCGGGCCATGCCGCCGTCGGACGTCCGCACCATCGCGGTTTCGTTGCTGAACGGATTGTTCCACAAGTTCGCCCCTTCGCGGTAAATCCCGTCTTCATGGCGATCGCGGTAGCCCAGACAGGATACCTGGGTCGCCCGCGCACCGGTGACCGACAGGATCATGCTGACCGAATGCGTCGGGTAATACATCGGAGGGAAGCCGGCCACCTTCTTCCAGTCGGAGCCGCCCGAATGCTGGAACGCTTCATAGAAGCCGTGGGAGAGGTCATGCAAGTACTGAGCCTCGCCGTATACGAAGTCGCCGAAATCGCCTTTCGCGAACCGGTCGCGGCAATAGATCGTGCTCGGGTAATAATAGCTGGTCTCGCCCGACATATAGACAAGGCCGCTTCGCCTCACTTCCTCCAGAATAGCTTCGACATCCTCCAGCGAATGGGCCATCGGGACGGCGCAATAGACGTGCTTGCCCGCGCGGAGCGCCGCGATTGTCTGCGGCGCGTGAAGATGCCGTTGCGTGAAGATCGCAATGGCGTCCACGTCGCTGCGGCACAGCTCTTCCAAGCCGGCGTACGTTTCTGTTATTCTGAATGTATCCGCGACTTGGCGCAATCTCTCAGGGTCGATATCGGCAAGCGCGACCTTCTCGACGCCCGGATGGGCTTTGAACAATGGAATAAACGATTTGGCGAACATGCCAGCGCCGAGGACGCCGATTTTGATTTTTTTCATTAGACGATACACCTCTCAAATGGGAATATGCCGGCTACTTTATTGTACGGGATGCGTGACGGCGCCGTATTTAGGCAAGCTTTGCAAATAGGTATCCGATCGCACTATTTGTCGCGGGAAGCTGGAAAGGGGCGGCGATTCATGAGAAAAGACATGGCTTATTGGGATCCGGGCGAGACGCTTGAGCATCTTCGCGACTATTATTATCCGCCTTACATCACGCTGGCGCATTTGTTTCACGCCCCGGACGGTTGGACGAAGCCGGAGGGCTTCCACAGGCAATACCAGATCCAATATACATATCGCGGCGCAAGCCAGTACGAGATCGAAGGAAAGACGTACGAGACGAGACAGGGCGATCTGATTATTCATCGGCCGTACGAGGTCCATCGGGTATCGACGATCCCGGGCGAGCCGTACTCCTGCATTTCCATCGTCTTTCACTTCGGAGGCTCGGGATTTCCTGCGGAGGAACTGCTCGAAGGGCGGCATCTGTTCCAATCGTTCGGCGATCAGCCGGTTAGCGACTGGCTGGAGCGAATCGTCACGCATTATCATCAGCCCGGCGTCATCCACCAGATCGAATGCCAGCAACTGCTCATGCGGACGATGGGCGAAGCGGCCAAGCAATCAAGGTCCGCTCAGCTGACTCCCGTTCAATTGAAAAACGCCGGCAAGCTGATGCAAGCAAAAAACTATATCCGAAATCATTATTCGGAGGACATTCGGTTGGGTCTGCTGGAGAAAGTGTCGGGTTTATCGAGGAACTATCTGAGCTTGTTGTTCAGACGGGAATTCGGGATGCTGCCGCTGCAATATATGATGTGGCTTCGCGTCCAGCGGGCGAAGGAGCTTGCCGTGACGACCGGCTTGTCGGTAACCGAAATCGCCAGGGAGGTAGGGTACGCCGACGTACATGCCTTCGGCAAAATGTTCAAGAAAAAGACGGGCGTCAGTTTGTCGCAATTCTGCTCCAGCTGCTATATGACGGAGGGGCGGCTCGGCTTGGACGATGAATGACACGGCATGCACATTGGGGGAAACGGCTCATCGACGTTGTGGGGAACGAGTGTAACTAATTGAATGTCATTTAGGCAGTAATTTGGATAGGGGCAAATCGCCCCTATCTCGCATCATGAAGCTTCATATGACTGCTGTGACCGGGCGAAAGCTTGGCATCGGGATCGATATAAACTTTCGCGTTGTTGATGGCGGTAGGCGCTTCGCCGAAGCCGGCGG
>JAQSXN010000339.1 GCA_029256665.1 Paenibacillus sp. | reverse complement strand
ACCGAACTTTTTGAACTCGAACTATACTTGGTGGCAAAGGAGACAAATTGATGCGAAAAAAAGTGTTGGTCGTAGATGACGAGCCATCTATCTCCATGTTAATCGAGTTCAACTTAAAGCTTGCCGGCTACGATGTCAGATGCGTCGGCGACGGAGAGGCGGTATTCGATTTGCTCAAGCCTTTCCGCCCCGACCTGATCGTACTTGATCTTATGCTTCCCAAGATGGACGGCATTCAAGTGTGCAGAGAACTGCGCAAACAAAACAATGCGGTTCCTATTATCATGTTAACGGCGTTACAGGACGTCACCGACAAAATTGCGGGGCTGGATAACGGCGCCGACGATTATATGACGAAACCGTTCAGTCCGCAGGAGCTGATCTCCCGAATCGGCGCATTGTTCCGTCGTCTGCAGACGTTGCCTGGCGTAACCGAAGAAACCGTCTATTCCATCGGCCGGTTAAACGTGCTTGCCGACCAGCGCGAAGTGCTGCTAGACGGCAAACTCATCGAGCTGACGCCTAAGGAGTTCGAGCTGCTGCTGTTCCTCTGCAAACATAAGGGCAAAGTGCTGAGCAGGCAACAATTGCTGCACGGCGTGTGGGACTATCATTTCCTCGGCGATACGCGCATCGTAGATGTCCATATCAGCCACCTGCGCGACAAAATCGAGAAAAACGCAAGAACCCCTGAATATATTACGACCGTTCGCAACGTTGGCTACAAGCTGAACGGACCTGCCATGAGCGAAACCTCTTCGCTCGCGTAAGCCCATCCTATGGAAGCTCGACAGAAGCGCCCTCCCTTGAATCGTCAGGGGAGGGCGCTTTTATAAGTAGATCGCCTATTAGCCGTTGCGTTTCTGGAACTCCGCCATAAATTGGGCGAGCGCCTGGCAGCTCTCAAGCGGCACCGCATTGTAAGTCGATGCGCGCAAACCGCCAACGTCGCGATGGCCTTTCAGACCTACGAACCCTTCCGCTTCGGATTGTTTCACGAACATCTTCTCCAGCTCTTCGCTTCCGAGACGGAACGTAATGTTCATGAAAGAACGGCTTTGCGATTGCGCCGCTCCGCGATAGAAGCCGCCGCTTTGGTCGATCGCGTCGTAGATCAGCTTTGTTTTGTCCCGATTGTATTGCTCCAGCTGCGCAACCCCGCCGTTGGCTTTAATCCAATTCAGCACCAGGCTCACCATGTATACCGAGAACGAAGGAGGCGTGTTGTAGAGCGAGCTGCTCTTCGCATGCGTATCGTAGCGGAACATCGCCGGAATATCCTTCGGACTTTGCGCCACGAGATCGTCGCGAATAATAACGACCGTTACGCCGGAAGGTCCGAGGTTTTTCTGCGCGCCGGCATAGATAACGCCGAACTTGCTAACATCGATCGGCCTGCTCAGGATGTCGCTCGACATATCCGCGACAAGCGGGATATCGCCCGTATCGGGGAACTCGTGGAACTGCGTGCCGCCGATCGTCTCATTGGACGTAAGGTGAAGATAAGACGCATTCCGAGGGACGACAATCTCCGACAAATTCGGCATTCTCATGTATTTGTCGGATTCCGTCGAAGCCGCTACCGTTGTCTCTCCGATCAGATTAGCTTCTTTGATGGCTTTGTCCGCCCATGCTCCCGTCTTTACATAAGCCGCGGGACGGCCGGCCTTCAGCAGGTTCATCGGCAGCATGGCGAATTGCGTGCTTGCCCCGCCTTGCAGGAACAATACTTGATAGTTGTCCGGTACGCCAAAGAGTTCTCTCAGCAACGATTGTGCTTCATTATTAACGGCTTCGTACAGCGCGCTCCGGTGGGACATCTCCATAATGGACATTCCCGCGCCCTGATAATCAACAAATTGCTCGGCTGCTTGCTGCAGAACCGTAAGCGGAATCGCCGCCGGGCCCGCGTTAAAATTAAATGCTCTTGCCACTTTCTTTCCACCCCTTCAGCAATGTATAGGATATGGCTATGATAGCAAGTTTGGACCCCTGCATCAAGTAAAATCGTACGAAAAGGAGGTTAAAGTCGAACAAATATATGAAAACTTCATGGATTATTCGGATTTGCGTTTTTTCGAGAAAAAAACGAGCCCTCTCGGGCTCGTCTTTATGACGTTTCGGTATTAGCAACCGAAGTAAAGGCTGTACTCGTGCGGGTGAACGCGAATCGATACGGCTTTTGCTTCTTGGCGCTTCAGAGCAACGTAGTTGTCGATGAAATCTTGCGTAAATACGCCGGATTCCGTCAAGAAGCCGGAGTCGGCTTCAAGAGCGTCAAGCGCCTCGTCCAATGTGCCTGGAACGCTGCGGATTTCTTTTTTCTCTTCTTCAGGAAGCTCGTAGATGTTTTTGTCGAATGGACCGTAGCCAAGAGCAACCGGATCCAGACCTTTCTTGATGCCGTCAAGACCTGCAAGCAGCATAGCCGCGAATGCGAGGTATGGGTTAGCCGTGGAGTCCGGCGTACGGAACTCGATGCGGCAGCCTTTAGGCGTTACGGCAGCGATTGGAATACGAACGGCCGCGGAACGGTTGCCTTTGGAGAATACAAGGTTAACCGGCGCCTCGTAACCAGGAACCAAACGTTTGAACGAGTTCGTGCTTGGGTTCGTGATCGCGATCAATGCTGGTGCGTGGTACAGTACGCCAGCGATATAGCTCATCGCCATTTTGCTCAGGTTTGCGTATTCTTTGTTGTCGTAGAAGAGCGGCTCGTCGCCATTGAAGATCGACGTATGAACGTGCATGCCGCTTCCGTTGTCGCCGAACAGCGGTTTTGGCATGAAGGTTGCCACTTTGCCCCACTGGCGAGCTACGTTGTGAACGATATATTTGTATTTCATTAGGTTGTCAGCTGTTTTAGTCAGCGTGTCGAAGCGGAAGTTGATTTCGGCTTGGCCGGCAGTCGCAACTTCATGGTGATGACGCTCAACGCGAAGACCGGATTCTTGCATCAGGCGAACCATTTCGCTGCGGATGTCTTGTTGGGAATCCACCGGAGCTACTGGCACGTAACCGCCTTTAACCGGAATTTTGAAGCCAAGGTTGCCGCCTTCTTCTTTGCGAGCCGTGTTCCAAGCCGCCTCTTCGGAATCAACCGAGAAGTAGGACGTGTTCATCGTGCTTTCGTAACGTACGTCGTCGAAGATAAAGAATTCGGACTCGGGAGCAAAGAACGCCGCCGTGCCGATGCCTGCGGATTGCAGATATTCTTCGGCCTTCTGCGCGATGCCGCGCGGGTCGCGCTCGTAACGATTGCCGTCTGGAGTGTAAATATTACACATCACATTCAAAGTTGGATGGCTTGTAAAAGGATCTACGAATACGGATTCCGTATCTGGCATCATAACCATATCGGACTCTTCGATACCGCGGAAACCCGGGATCGAGGAACCGTCAAAAGCAACGCCGTTCACGAACGTATCAGCGTCCACCTCTGTAGCAGGCAACGTGATATGGTGAGCGCCACCGCCAAGGCTGATAAAACGGAAATCTACAAACTGGATGTTGTTTTCTTTAATTTGATCCAAAACCTTTTGAACTGACATCTAAACTTCCTCCATTTCCGAACATTTACTGTTGTTTTAATGACGAACGTTCAATAATTGCTCTAAACCTTGTCGTTATTATAAAACTACCGTTTCATCTCCGTCAATAGTTATGTAAGGTATTTTTTATTGCTATGTCAGGTATACTCACAAGTTTGAACTTCTGTCACAATTTTGGATTCCTTGGCGAAAAAAAAAGACGCCCGGCCTCTTGGCCGTGCGTCTTGCGGTAGTTTATTTGATCCACTCCAGAAACGCTTCCGCGGGCGCTTTGTCCGTACTGAACTCTTTGCCCACAAGGGGAGCCAGCTGTTCCAGCTCCTTCAGAAGCTTCGCGAATTGATCCGGGAACAAAGACTGTACGCCGTCGCCCGTCATGGAGTTATCGGGATCCGTGTGCATCTCGATAATTAGCCCGTTCGCGCCGGCGGCAACCGATGCTTTGGACATCGGCTCTACCAATTCGCGCCTGCCCGTGCCGTGGCTCGGGTCGGAGATGACGGGAAGATGGCTGAGCGATTGCAGCACGGGAATGGCCGACAGATCGAGCGTGTTCCGCGTGTAAGTTTCGAACGTTCGGATTCCGCGCTCGCATAACATGACGTTCGGGTTGCCTCCGGCAAGGATGTATTCGGCGGCATTAAGGAACTCGTCGTAAGTCGAGCTAAAGCCCCTCTTAAGAAGCACTGGCGTTTGGATCGTGCCCAGCTTGCGGAGCAGATCGAAATTCTGCATGTTGCGCGTGCCAACCTGGAGAATATCGGCGTATTCCGCGCAAATGTCCACGTACTCCGGCGTCATGACTTCCGTAATCGTCAGCAAGCCGTGCTTTTTGCCCGCTTCCGCCATCATGATCAATCCTTCGACGCCTACTCCCTGGAAGCTGTAAGGACCCGTTCTCGGCTTAAACGCGCCTCCGCGAAGCACTTGGCCGCCCGCGGCCTTAACCAGTCTCGCGATCTCGTCGATTTGCTCCGGGGATTCCACCGCGCACGGACCGCCCATGATGACAAGATTGCTGCCGCCGATCTTAACGCCTTTAATATCGATCACCGTATCGTCCGGATGGAAGTCGCGGCTCGCGAGTTTGTACGATTTGGAAATTTTAATGACGTTCTCGACGCCTTGCATGGAGCGGATATGTTCGGCAAGGGTCGGCTCCGCTTTGCCGATGATGCCGATGACCGTGCGGTCCGTGCCCTTGGACACATGCGCTTGAACGCCAGAGTTCTCGATATAACGCACGATCTCACCAATCCGCTCATCCGACACGCTGTTCTTCGTTATTACTATCATCGCCATCTCTCCTCTTTAAAGGTTGTTCAAAAAGCACGCTTCCCATTACGATTAACCCTTTGAAAGCTAACTCGACGTCAAATATTGAATCCAACCGAAATTTCCGGTGCTCACGTAGCTCTGCTACGCTCCGCTCCTCGATTTCTAGTTGTCTCCAATCTTCTCGGTACTGAGAACCGAACTTTTTGAACTCTCATTAGTGGATGTTCAAAAAGTACGCTTTTGATCACGAGGTAGCTCAGGGAGCTTATTCGACATCGAATATTGAATGCAACCGAACCCTCCGTTGCTCACGTAGCTCTGCTACGCTCCGCTACTCGGTTTCTAGTTGCCTCCAATCTTCTCGGTGCTGAAAAGCGAACTTTTTGAACTCTCATTTGAATT
>JAQSXN010000338.1 GCA_029256665.1 Paenibacillus sp. | reverse complement strand
CCGATTCGTCCAGCTCCTGCGGCAAGCCCTGAATAAACGTGCGGACGATGATCATGTAGAACACGTTCATAAGACCCGGAATGACGAACACCATGAAGTTGTCGATCAGATTGTAGCTTTTGAGCACCATGTAGTACGGAATAAGACCCCCGCCGAAATACATCGTGAAGATAAAATACAGCGACCAGAAACGTCCCGCCACCAGCTCCTTCTTGCTAAGCGAGTACGCCAGCATGCTGATCGTCAGCACCGCGAGCGGCGTGCCGATGATCGTCCGGAGCACCGTCACCTTGATGGCCGCCCATATCTCGCCGTCGCTCAAAATTTGCGCGTAGCTCGCGAGGCTGAACTCCCGCGGCCATAAGTACAGATTCCCTCTAAGCGTGTCTTCCGCGCTGTTGAGCGAGATGATGAACACGTTCCAGAACGGATAGAACGTGATGACGAACACCGCTACGATAAACGCGTACACGAAGGTCATAAAGAGAACATCTTTTTTGTCCCGAATCATCCGCCTTCTCCCCTTCCCTTCCGCTAGAATAACGATTGCTGTTCCATTCGCTTCGCCATCTGGTTCACCGCGACGACAAGGATGAACGCGACGACCGATTTGAACAGGCCGACGGCCGCGCCGTACGAGAACATGCCGTTCTGCAGGCCGTATTTGTACGTGTACGTGTCGATGACTTCCGCGTAATTCATGACCGTGTTGTTCTGGAGCAAATATTGCTGGTCGAAGCCCGCGTTCAGAATGCCGCCGACCGCGAGAATCGCGAGAATGACGATCGTCGGTTTGATGGAAGGCAGCGTAATGTGCAGCATTTGCTTGAGCCGGCTCGCCCCGTCCACCTTGGCCACCTCATACAATTCGGGATTGATCGCGGATATCGCGGCCAAATACATGATGGCGTTAAAGCCCATGTCCTTCCATGCGTTGCCGAGCGCGATGATCCACCAGAACAGCGGCCCCTTCTGCATGAACGCGATCGGTTCGTCGATGAAACCGAGTCCCATCAACATATTGTTGATGACGCCGCCCGAGGACAGCATCGTGATGATGATGTTCGCCGCGATGACCCAAGAGATAAAATGCGGCATGTAGGACACCGTCTGGAACGTCCGCTTGAACCACCCGTTCCGCATCTCGTTGATCATGAGCGCCAGAATGATCGGCAGCGGGAAGCCGAATAGCAGAGACAGGAAGCTCTGCGCCAGCGTATTGCGCATGATGCGGACGAAGTCGCCGTTCGTGAAGAAATATTCGAACCATTGCAGCCCTACAAACTCCGTCGTAAAAAATTGCCGAAAAAACGATCCGCCTCCCGGCGAATAATTGATGAACGCCATGTACAGGCCGAACATCGGCACATAGGAGAACAGCAATGTGGCGGCGACGGCGGGAAGCATGAGCACGTACAGCAGCCGCTGTTCCTTCAGCCTCGCCATCAGGCCGGCTTTGGATGCGCGAATGACCGGTTGCCCGCTTATGCCGGGCCGCGCTTTCGGTCGTATGATCATCGTGTGGTCCCCCTATCGCTCTTCGCTTGCTTGCCTTGCTTCGTGATTTCATTATAGGACCGGCAAGTGCCCCCCGATATATCCCAATCTACCGATTCGTAATCGAAACGAACGCACTTCCATCCGCCGCATTGTTGAATAACGGCATTGCCGTTACACTAGAGAAAACGCTTTATTAATAGAGACTTAGGACGAAAGCAGGTGCGGACATGTACAGCGTGCTGCTGGTGGACGACGAATTAATCGAGCTGGAGACGATGGAACGATACGTGCCTTGGGAGCAAGCGGGCATCCGGATCGCCGGCACGGCGCGCAACGGGAAGGAAGCGCTGGGCAAGCTGAAGGAGCTGAAGCCGGACATTGTCGTAACGGACGTGCGCATGCCGATCATGGACGGACTGGAGTTCGGGCGCCGGGCGAAGCAGATCGACAAAAGCGTCAAAATCATTTATTTGAGCGGCCATAACGAATTTCAATATATAAAGTCCGCCTTGCAAATCGAAGCGGCGGGCTACGTCCTGAAGCCGATCGACATGGAGGAGCTCATGGCGCTGCTCGATAAAGTGAAGCGCAAATGCGAGGAAGAGCAGCTTGCGTCCGCCGATGGCGGCTGGCTGCTCGAGAAGCTGCTGCTTCGCATCGTTCGCGAGCCGGACCCGGCAAGGCAGGCGGAGTGGATCCGGCAATGGGAGAACCGCGCGGCCGGCTTCTCCGGCGTTCGGCCGTTCGGCGCGGCTTACTGGACGTTCGAGCCGCCGGCCTTCGGGGCATCTGTGGAAGCCGCCGACGGCGACATGGCGGCGCGGGCCGCGGAGTCGCTTCGATCGCTGCTGGCACGGAGTCTGGATGCCTCGACCGTCCTCGAGACCGGCGCGAACACGCTGTTCGTTCTGTTTCAAGGAAACGAGCAGCAATTCGAAGCCGCGTATTGGGAGCTGCTCCGAAGCGAGCAGTTGCAGGCGAGCGGGCTGGCGGCGGACGCGACGATCGGTTTGTCCGGTCCGTATCGAGGCTTCGCTCAGCTTAAGGAAGCGTTCGAGGAGTCCCGGAGCTGCAACGAGGAGAAATGGTATCGCCAAGCGGGAGCGGTCATCGTGCCCGGCATGCTCGGGAACGCGGGGGCGGGGGATGCTGGTGGGGGTGCTGGTGCAAGTGCTGCGAGTGCTGGGGCTGCGAGTGCAGGCGCTGCTGAAATTGGCGCCGAACAAGCCGCTCTGCAGCTTATCTCCGCCATTCAATCCCATGACGAGGAGCAAGCCGAGCATCTGCTCGCCGATTGGTTCTCCGGCATTCGCGGCAAGCGGATCGAGCGCCGAACCGCGCTTCGCGGCGTAATCGGGCTGCTGACTTCGCTGGAGCAGCATTTTGCCTCGCTGCTGGCGGGACCTTCGAGCAGCCATCTGCTCGCCGACCATTGGCGGGAGCTCTCCTCCCTGCCGACCATCGCCCATTATCACGCCTATGTGCTTCGCTTCTGCAAGGAGCTGATCAAGGCTTCGGGCGAACGCGAGCAGGACCGCAACCAGTCGGTGGCCAGCCAGATCGCGAAGCTGTTGGACGAGAGATACCACCTGCCGGTTACGGTCGAGGATATCGCGAAGGAAGTTTATTTATCGCCGAACTACGCCAGAACGATATTCAAGGAGAAGACGGGCGAGACGATTCTGGACTATTTGACCCGCATTCGGATGAATCGCGCCGCCGGACTGCTGAAGGACAGGGGGCTGAAGGTGCGTGAGATCGCCCATCGCGTCGGCTACGAGAACGTCTCGTATTTCTGCTCCGTCTTCCAGAAGCACAAGGGCAGCACGCCGAACGAATTCCGCAAGCTGCATTTATAAGCAAGAGTTCGACCTCTATAACCAGGGGACTGGGAGATGACAACTGTGGGTAACTTGCTAGGCTGGCTCATCAAGCCCTTATATAATTGGAGACTGCGGGAGAAGCTGTTCGTCATGTTCCTGCTCGGCGGCATTCTGCCCCTGCTCTTCTTCGTGCTGTATTCGTATACGACGGTCCGCGGCGAGCTGTCCTCGCAGATGGTCGCGAATACGCGGTCGAGCGTCGCCCAGATCAATACGAACCTCGAGAACAAGCTGGAGACGTATACGAAGCTGTCGGCCACCGTCTATTTGGACAGCACGCTCCGCGCTTATTTGACGAACGACTATTCCAAGGATCTGACGCTGTTCGTAGACGCGTACAAGTACATGAACAACGCGTTCTCCAACATGCTGACGACGAACCCGGACATCGATTCCATGACGATCTACCGCACCAACGAGACGCTCCCCGTCGACAACTTGTATATCAAATCGCTGGATAACCGTTTTCGCCAGTCGCTCGCTTACAAGTCGCTGAACGGAAGTTATGGCAACGTGCGGTTCGTCACCTCTCCTTCCGAACCGGATCGGCCCGCCGTGTTCACGCTCGCGCGGATGCTGAATATCAACAGCATGAACAATCCGTACGGCGTGCTGACGATCAACATTCTGGAGTCGGACATCTTCCGGCTCATGGAGAAGGAGTCGGCGGACAAGACGGTGCTCATCGTGAACGAGCACGGCACGGTCATGTCCGCCAGGGACAAAGCGCTGCTGAATGGGCCGATCCCGCTGCCGGATGCGCTGCCGTCTCAACACGAGGGGCAATTCGACAGCGTCTATAACGGGGAACGCGTACTAGTCGTCTACGATACGACCAAGTTCGGCTGGAAGAGCGTGTCGCTGATTCCGTACGACAGCTTCTTGTCCAAAGCGAATCTTGCCGCCAAGCGCATTCTCGCGTACGCGCTCGCCAGCATGGTCGTCATGGCGTTGCTCATCTACATCGCCGCGAGACTGTTCACGATCCGAATCGAGTCGCTCGTCGGCATGATGCGGCGCATCGAGAAGGAAGAGTTCGAGCTCGGCGACATCCGGCCGCTCGGGCGGGACGAGATCGGACAAGTGGGCAATGCGCTTAAGCGGCTGTCTCAAAGGCTTAGCACGCTTATCTCGGACGTGTATAAGAAGGAGATCGACAAACGCGAAGCCGAGATGAACGTTCTGCAGGCGCAGATCAATCCCCACTTTCTGTACAACTCGCTCGCATCCATCTCGTCGCTGGCCATCCGCAACGCGGATCCCCGCATGAACAAGATGGTGACCGATCTGGCGAAATTTTACCGGATCTCGCTGAACAAGGGCAAAAACACGCTGTCCATCCACGAGGAGCTCCAGCTGACCAAATATTACGTCTCGATCCAGCAGGTACGGTTCGCCAATCTGCTACGGGTGCATTACGACATTGACGAGTCCGTGCTGCCTTGCCCGATCGTCAAGCTGACGCTGCAGCCGTTCGTGGAAAATTGCATCAACCACGCCATCTGGGATCAGGAGCTCGGAGTCAACATCATCATCCGGGCCCGCCGCGACGGGCAGGATATCTTGCTCAGCGTCGTCGACGACGGCATGGGCATGCGCATGTCGGACGGGCCGGAGCTGCCGCAAAGCGGCGACAAGCTGTCCGGCTACGGCATCCGCAACGTCGACAACCGCATCAAGCTGCTGTACGGCGACTCGTACGGCGTCTGCATCTTCAGCCGCCTCGGCATCGGCACGAGCGTGACGATCCGGCTACCTGGACGGTAGATGAAACCGTGCGCCGTGAATTTGTAAGAGGCAGCATCGTCATCGTTGTTCGCAAACAAGCGATGTTGATGCTGCCTCTGATCGTTTACACAAACCATTGCCACGCACGCACAAACTTGAC
>JAQSXN010000337.1 GCA_029256665.1 Paenibacillus sp. | reverse complement strand
TCAATCAGCTTTCCTTTGACCGTCGTATGAGATCGGATGATTTCTGCCGAGAGAGTCCCTTCGTTATTGGGACAGTTCATGATGCCGGCCGTGCTTCTGAGCGTGTTGTTGATGTACGTGAACGCCTTGCTCTCCTCCTCGTTCAGCCACCCGACGAGCTTGTCGGCATTGAAGACGGCGATGCCGGAATATTGCAGCTGAGCGCCGCTCTTCACCATATTGACGTTCCCGCGCGTTTCCCCGATCTTTTGATCGCCTTTCACCTGCAGTCCGGTCAGCACGGCTTGCTTGCCGGGCGTGGCGAGCGTCGACAGCAGCTCGTCCAGGGTGACGGTGGTTGTGGGAGCCCATGCCTTCTCGGACGATTCCAGCGTCGAATAAAGCTTGAAGGCCGGGATCCGCTCGATCGCGGTCAAAATTTTCAACGTGTCGTCGGCAGTCGATTGTTTGGCAACGGCTATGAAATAATCGGTCCGAAACTCGTGATCTCTCGACAGAAAATCGAGCACGTTCCTTATGCCGTCGCGTGCTACGGCTTCGCTGATCACCAGCATGCGCAGGTGGGAGAAATAGATCTTGCGGGGACTGACCGTCGTCATCCGCCGGGCGGCCTCGAAGATGCTTTTGCCCGTGGCTTGATACATCGTGACCGGAGTGACGACGCTGCCCTTCTTGCCCGCAATTTCGTTGGGTTCGACGACTTGCACGGAGATCCGGTAGCCTTCTTTGGACTTGTCGATGGCAAGCCCTACCGCGATCGCGAGCTCGTTGAGCTCCCGTCTGTTCCAACAGCCTGAGGCGAGCAGCATCGCGTGGAGGAGCAGGACGATTAAGCTGATCTTGCGCATACGGTTCAACCTTTCGATTCGTTCTGCGGCGACGAAGGCGGATGAGGCGGATGAGGCGCCTGATTGCGCCCCCGAACGCGATTGAACTTGGCGATTAGGCGGGGCCGCGTCATCATCGTCCACCAAGGCAGGCGTATGACCGTGTCTCGGTTGCCTTCGAGATTAAAGGGGGCGAACGGACTCATGTAAGGTACGCCGAAGGAACGCAGACTGCACATATGCAGCACGATGGCGATGATGCCGACGATGATGCCGAACAGCCCGAAGGACGCGGCAAGCATCATGAGCGGGAAACGCAGCATTCGGAACGACAGCGACATGTCGAAGGCGGGCAGAACGAAGCTGGAGATGGCCGTGATCGAGACGACGATAACCATGGCGGCGGAAATGATGCCGGCTTCGACGGCGGCCGTGCCGATGACGAGGGTGCCGACGATGGAGACGGTTTGGGCGATCGCCTTGGGCATGCGCAAACCGGCTTCACGCAATATTTCGAATGTTACTTCCATAATGAAGGCTTCGATAAAAGCCGGGAACGGCACGCCCTCCCGCTGGGCGGCAAGGCCGATCAGCAACTGGGTAGGGAGCATCTCCTGATGGAAGGTCGTGACGGCGATGTAAAGCGACGGGCCCATCAACGCGATGGCGATGCAAATATAACGAAGGATTCGAATCAACGAAGCGATGACCGAGCGTTGGTAATAGTCCTCCGCCGCGTGCATGAACGAGATAAATAAGGCCGGCACGACCATGACCATTGGCGTTCCGTCGATCATGATGGCGATTTTTCCTTCCAGCAGCTCCGCGGCAATGACGTCGGGACGCTCCGAATGATAGATCGTCGGAAACGGCGTGTAAGGCGAATCCTCGATGAACTCCTCGATATATCCGCTCTCGAGTATGCCGTCGATGTCGATGCGATCGAGCCGCAGATTGACCTCTTGGAGCACTTCCTCGTTCGCGATTCCCTTTACGTACATGATGGCTACGTCCGTATGCGTAACCTTGCCGATAGACTTTGTCTCCAGCCATAGATTGGGATCCTTGATCTTGCGCCTTAACAAGGCGGTGTTGATGCGCAGACTCTCCGTAAAGCTCTCCTTGGGTCCGCGAATAACCGTCTCCGTGGTGGATTCCGTGACGCCGCGTTCCTTCCAGTCTCGCATGCTGCCGATCGAGATGCCTGTCGCATGATCGTCGAGCAGCAGGATGACGCCGCCAGACAGCAAGCAGCGGAACAGGCTCGTGAAGTCGGTTACTTCCCTGATATCGCCGGCTGTGAGAATACGTTCTTCAAGAGCGGCGATCAGATCGTGGCCGTCGCGCAGCATAAGGTCGAAGTCGGCGCTTCGAATGTCGAGCATGAGCGATTCCAGCAGGAAGTTCTGTACGGCTTTGACGTCGGTCAGCCCGTCCGTGTAGAACACGGCGGCATGGATGCCGTTTTCTTTGCCGATTCGAATCTGCCTGATTATAAGATCGGTGCTATTGCCCAGCTTCGAACGGATGTGTCGGATATTCTCTTCCAGGTTGGCCGTTAGCGATTCTTGATCGACCATTGCCCGCGTCACATCCTTTCGTCATCTAGTCGGCTAGCATCCGGTCCTTTATCGTTCTTCACCAATCGAATGCGGAATATACCCTTCGGAGATCCGGAAGACGAAGGCCGAACGCCAAGGGGACTGAGGAATAATGGGCCTGAAATTCAGGGACACTAAGCTCGCATTTGCATCTATTTTCCACCGAAGGGACAGTCTTCATGCATGATGCCGTTCCTTGACATATTCCCGGCATTTTCGAATGAAGCTCCATTCTATGAACCCGCTGCTGGTTAGTGTGAACGCATATGCGCTAGATTATGCAAAATATTCCACGAAGGCTTCGCCTTCAAGCGCGGTCCGGAACGGAGAGAGCTCATAGAAGCGGAAGCGGGGTCTTTTTTGCAAGGCGGAGTCGTACATATCTAATTGGAGCGGGAGGGCGTCCGCGCAACACGAGCGGCCGGGGGCAAGCGTATAATATAGAAGACGAGCGAAGAGCGAAAGGATGAAGCCGACGACGCTTCACGGGTGATCCATATGAAGAGCAGACAATATGCGTTGATTCACGAATCGGTGTTCCGCAACATGAAGGACAGGGACATGACACTCGACGAGGTATTCGACCGGATTGTAGATTTCATGCGGAGCGATGCCCGCTCGAGGTATCAATTGGTCATCGGGACGGATGCGCAGGTGCACGCGGGCCATACGAAATTTATAACGTCGGTCGTCATCATACGTCCGGGACGCGGCGCGTGGTTCTGCTACCGGCAGATCATATTGCCCCGCGAAATTTACTCCATCCAGGAGAAGCTGACGCTGGAGACGACGTTCAGCCAGGAAATCGCGACCTATTTTGACGCGGACAAACGGATGCGGCTCGAGGACATTCTAATGCCGTATGTGTATCAAGGCGCCGAGCTGAGCATGTTTATTGATATCGATGCGGGGACCGACGCGAAGCGCAACCAGACGTCGCTCTATGTATCCGATATGGTGGGGAGGATCGAAGCGATGGGCCTGTCGGCGCGAGTCAAACCGGAGGCGATCGTCGCGTCCTCCGTCTCCAACCGTTTCACCAAGACGCCGCATCGCGGGTACACGAGCGTAAATCGCACGAGTTGATTGTGTTAGCCGAGTCGACCGGTCGATCGAGTGGGAGCAGGGAGGCGGACAAGCCTGACCGCCGGGAAGGCGAAGCGATGCGCGCATAGGAGGAGCCGGCCGATCTGCTGGCTTGCCCAGCGTGGCGCGGATTCTAACGGACGTGAGAGACGTTATCCGGCTGGAAGAAGCAATTTACGGATTTTAACGGACACAGGAGACTCTATATGCGACTAATTGGTCAATTTGCATCATAATGGTGGCTAATAGTGTCATCTGTGTCCGTTACATTTCTAAAAATATAATTTGGAGTAATATAAGGTCTTTGGTGTCCGTAAGCGGGTGGGGATGCTGTCCAATGGCTCTGCGGATGTGTGTTAAGCTTCAAGTTAGATGTGGTGTAAGCTGTATGATGGGAGCTAATTTCGCCATACATTCGCCCTGCTCACGCCCTCTCGAATCTGCGACAATAGCGATATCGGAAAAAAATGAGCAGCAAGAATCGTTAAGGGAGTGAATGATCAATATGGCTTATCAAGTAATTAACGGCGTACGCGTATGGGGAACGCCGGATTCGGGAGCGATGTCGCAAGCGGCCACTTGCGCGGAGCACGGCAACGTCGTGCAGGCGCTGCTGATGGCCGACCATCACAAAGGGTATAGCCAGCCGATCGGCGGCGTCATCGTGTACGACGGGCAGATCTCGCCGTCCGGCGTCGGCTACGATATCGGATGCGGCAACAAGGCCGTGCGCACGAATTTGCGCGCGGCGGACGTGAGGCCCGCTTTGCCAACCATCATGGACGCGATCGCTCGTCAAGTATCGTTCGGCGTGGGGCGGGTGAACAGCGAGAAGGTCGATCATCCGTTGTTCGACGATCCGGATTGGGGCGTCTACGGCGCGATCGGCAAGCAGGAGCACGACAAGCTGAAGACGCTTGCCCGCGATCAGCTCGGCACGGTCGGCAGCGGCAACCATTACGTCGATCTGTTCGAGGAACCGTCGACGGGGCGGCTGTGGGTGGCGAACCACTTCGGCAGCCGGGGCTTCGGGCATAAGACGGCAAGCGGCTTTCTGAATCTGGCCGCGGGCCGAGAGTTTCTGGGCAAAGCGCCGGGAGAATCGATGGACCAGCCGCCCGTCTTGCTGAACCTGGACAGCGAGCTGGGTGATATGTACGAGCGGGCGATGAAGCTGGCGGGACGCTACGCTTACGCGGGTCGGGATTACGTCATTTCGCAGGTATTGTCCCTGCTCGGCGCTAAGTCGGAGTTCGAGGTGCATAACCATCATAACTACGCTTGGCGCGAGATGCACGGCGACAAGGAGACGGTCGTCGTACGCAAAGGCGCCACGCCGTCCGCGCCTGGGCAGCTTGGATTTATCGGCGGCAGCATGGGCGATATTTCGGTTATCGTGAAGGGGAAGGACTCGGACGAGAACCGCGACTCCTATTACAGCACCGTGCACGGAGCGGGACGAATCATGAGCCGGACGCAGGCCGCGGGCAAAATGAACTGGAAAACGCGGACGCGTTCCGGCGGCCAGATCACCTTGGAGCGCATGCGCGAAGCGGTTTCCGCGTACGGCGTCGAACTTCGCGGGGCGGGAGCGGACGAAAGTCCGTTCGTCTATCGAAGGCTCCAAGAAGTGCTGGACGCGCATGCGGACACGGTCGAAGTGCTGCATGTGCTGAAGCCGATCGGCGTATGTATGGCGGGAGCGGACGAATTCGATCCGTATAAGGATTGATAGGATGAATATTGGCATGCCAAGCACTCGC
>JAQSXN010000336.1 GCA_029256665.1 Paenibacillus sp. | reverse complement strand
ATCAAGAGTTGTCGATTGTGTCGGGGTTTAGGACGACGATACACTAAGGTCGAATCCGGAGCGCAATCGACGCCGGTTCAAATCCATATAAACAGGAGGTCATCTACATTGGCTAACAAAAAAAATCCGCGCTGGCGGAAACAAGCCATGCTGCTGGTACTGGCATCGGCGCTTATCGCGGGATGCAGCTCAGGCAACGGCAATGCCGCATCGAACGCTGGGAAAACGAGCACGCCGGAAAATTCCCCGGCACCATCGGCTGACGATTCTTCCCTATCGACGGAACCAATCTCTTTGACGTATTGGACCGGCTTGAACGCATTTGCGGCAAGATCGCTCAAGGAATACGGCGAATCCTTATTCTATCAAGAGCTGGAGAAGCGGACCAACGTAAACGTGAAGTTCGAACATCCTGCCGTCGGCTCCGAGGCCGAACAATTTAATCTATTGATCGCATCGGGCAAGCTGCCGGACGTCATCGAATACAATTTTACGACTTACCCCGGCGGACCGGAGAAAGCGATCTCGGATAAAGTCATCATTCCTTTGAATGACATAATCGAGCAGCATGCGCCGAATTTCAAAGCATACTTGGACGCCAATCCGGAGATGAAAAAGGAGATCAGCACGGATAACGGAACGATCTACGCATTCCCCGCCCTCGGCACAGGCAATTCCAACGTCAGCAGCGGCTTGGTCCTGCGCAAGGACTGGCTGGATGAGCTGGGGCTTGGGATTCCGGAAACGATCGAGGAATGGACGAACGTCCTCACGCAATTCAAAGAAAAGAAAGGCGCCAAGACGCCTCTGACGATGACGCTGGGCGAATTCAAAAGCGAAAGGTTTAATGGAGCTTTCGGCATCGGCATTGGTTTCTACCTCGACGGCGGCCAAGTGAAATACGGTCCTATCGAGCCGGGCTACAAAGATTATCTGACCCAATTAAGCACATGGTATAAGGACGGCCTGCTGGATCCCGACTTCGCTACGCAAGACGGAGCAGCCAAAGATGCCAAGGCGACAAACGGATCTGCTGGCGCATTCCCGGCCTTTATCGGATCGGCAATGGGCAAATACTTGAACGCCAACAAGGAAAGCAATCCGGCCTACGATCTGGTGGCGGCGCAGCACCCGGTGCTGAACAAAGGAGAAGAGCCGCGATTCTTTACGGCGGCTTACGATTACCGCGGCGAAAACAGCGCGGGGATTACGCCGGCGAACAAAAACGCGGAGCGTACCGCCGCGTGGCTGGACTACTTGTATTCCGAAGAAGGCAATTTATTGAAGTCGTTCGGCGTAGAAGGGACGACTTACACGCTCGAAGGCGATTATCCCAAATATACGGATCTGATCATCAATAACCCGGACGGCTTGTCCATAGGCGACGCGATGGCCAAATATCTTCGCGTATCTACGCCATCTCCCGGTTTTGTCGGCGATGATCGTTACACCGAACAATATTACAGCTTCGATCAACAGAAGCATGCGGTTAAATTATTCAATCAATATTATGACAATCTTAAGGACACTCGCCTACCTCGCGTAACGCCGACGGCCGAAGAAGGTCAAGAATTATCCTCCATCATGGCGGAGGTGAACACGTACTTCGAAGAAATGTTCATGCAGTTCGTGATGGGCGCGGCGCCGATTGCCGAGTTCGACGGCTACACGGCGCAGCTGAAGAAAATGGGGATCGAACGCGCGATCGAAATTTACCAATCGGCCTACGAGCGTTACACGAAGCGGTAGAACGGGGCGGAGAAGCGCTTCCCAGGCGCTTCTCCGAATGGTTAGGCATAAAGGAGGCACATCGTATGCGATTCATAGCGAAGGATTACCGGCGGCATAAATATCTGTATTTCATGATCGCTCCCGTCATCCTTTATTACTTTATTTTTCATTACGTGCCTATGTACGGAGCTATCATAGCCTTCAAAGACTACCGGATCGCCGACGGTTTCCTGGGCAGCTCCTGGGCGGGCTTCAGCCACTTTACGAGCTTCTTCGAAAGCTACTACTTTTGGCGTCTCATGAAGAATACGCTTCTGCTCAATCTATACATGCTTCTGTTCTCGTTCCCGGCGCCCATTCTCTTCGCGCTGCTGATCAACGAGATCGCGGGAAAAAAGTTCAAGAGCATGGTCCAGACCGTCACTTATTTGCCGCACTTCATCTCCATGATCGTCATCTGTGGGATGATTACGCAGTTCGTAGCTAGAGAAGGGGTTATTACGGATGTGTTGGTCTGGTTCGGCATGGATCGGACGGCATTGCTCGGCCATCCCGAATATTTCCGCGCGGTTTACGTCGTTTCGGATATTTGGCAAAGCGTGGGCTGGGGCTCCATTATTTATCTGGCGGCCATATCGGGCATCAATCCCGAGCTATACGAGGCCGCCCGCATCGACGGCGCGAACCGGTGGAAGCAAACGCTTCATATTACGCTGCCGGGACTGGCGGCCATCATTACCATTCTGTTCATTCTTAAGATCGGCAACATGCTGGATGTAGGCTTCGAGAAAATCATACTGTTGTATAATCCCAGTACGTATGTGACGGCGGACGTCATCAGCACGTTCGTGTACCGGAAGGGCTTGGGCGGAACCAATGAATTCAGTTATGCGACGGCAATCGGCCTGTTCCAGTCAGCCATCAACTTCATGCTGCTGCTCGCTGCGAACCGTTTCAGCAAGAAAGTAAGCGAGAACAGCCTATGGTAACGGCGCGTAATGACATTCAAGCGGTAATCTGCCAATAGGAGGCCTTACAGATGGAGACAACGTCCGTCAAAAAAACCAAGGGTGAACATATGTTCCAGGCTGTACTTGTCCTGTTCATGTTATTCATGATCGTGATCACAATATATCCGTTTATTTACGTACTGTTATCATCGATAAGCGATTCGAGACAATTGATGTCTCACACCGGCCTTTTGCTGTCGCCGCAAGGCTTCAATTTGGATGCTTACGTGAAGGTGTTCCAGAATCCCAATATTATCGGCGGTTATTTCAATACGATTGTCATCGTCGCGGGAGGAACGCTGCTTAACTTGTTCATGACCAGTCTGGGCGCTTACGTGCTCTCGCGCAAGGGCGTTCCATGGACTCGAACCGTCATGCTGTTAATCGTTTTCACGATGTTTTTCTCGGGCGGTTTAATCCCTATGTACCTGCTTGTCAATAACTGGATGGATTTGGGGAATTCGCTGCTTGCCCTTATCATTCCAGGCTTGATCTCGACATGGAACCTCATTATTCTGCGGACATCCTTCGAGGGTATTCCGGATGGCTTGATCGAGTCGGCCCGTATGGATGGCGCCCAGGATTTCACCATCCTGTTCCGGATCGTCATCCCGCTGTCGCTGCCGGTCATGGCCGTAATGGTCCTGTTCTACGGAGTCAGCCATTGGAACTCCTGGTTCAGCGCCATGATTTATCTTCGCGACAGGGAATTGTTCCCTCTGCAATTGATTCTTCGAGAGATATTGATCCAAAACAGCACAGCCTACATGTCTGGGGACGCTTCGGCATCGGATGTAGAGGCAGTGGGCGAGAGCATCAAATATGCAACGATTATCGTGGCTACTTTGCCGATCTTGGCGGTGTACCCCTTCTTGCAGAAATATTTTGTTAAAGGTGTTATGATTGGCTCTATTAAAGGGTAGCGGCGAAACGGAGCGTGCGGGGATGCGGAGATGGAGGATGAAAGGGGTTCGGCAGAGATGGCTGCGATCGTATGCTATTGTGTTGCTGATCCCTATCGTTATGATGACGGCAACTTACTGGCAAACCAGACAAGTGATCAACGACGAAATCCACCGGGCCAATTCCGCCCTTCTCACCCAGCTCAAGCTGGAAATCGAGAACTACACGGATTATGTGTATCGATTGTCCGAAATGATCTCGCTTAATCCGAAAGTCAGTTCCATCATAAGCAACCAACAAAACATCGATGCCAAGGATAGGCTTAATATGAAGCAAGCCATCGCCGATTTCAGATCGTACAATATCGCGAATCGGTTTGTGGATCACTTCTATATTTATTTCAGCGCAGGCAACTTCTTACTGACGAATAGCTCTTACTACGAAGACGAGCTTTATTACGAATTGAATTATAGCGATTCGGAATTGTCGCTCACGGATTGGAGAAGCGAGCTTGCGGAGGAGCATCGGGGCAGGTTCATGAGCATTGGAGAATTCAGCCAAGGCGCGCGGCAAGGCATAATGTACGCGCAGTCGCTGCACTTCCCAAGCAAAGTCGAGTCTGTAGGCACGACATTGGTCATCGAGCTTAATCAAAGCCGATTGATGGAATCTATCCGGAATTTGCAGTCCTATAACCAGGGCAGCGTCTATATTCTGGATGACGAGAACAGACTCCTCGCCTCCTCCGAGCAGGCAAGCGCCAACGAGCGCAACTTTCAACTTCCCGACGACAAAAACGACGGCTCCGGCACCGTGACGGAAGAGTGGGACGGCGAACCGATGACGTTGTCCTACATTAAGTCGGAGACGACGGGATGGAAGATCATCTACGCTCTCCCGTCCGAACTTTACAGCCAGAAAGCGGAATATATACGCAATCTCTCCATTCTCATGCTGGCGATTGCTGGCGTGGTCGGCTCAATCCTGTCCGTGTGGATGGCCAAACGGAATTACGACCCGCTGCAGCGGCTCGTTCGCAATGTGGCGGCGCGCAGCAAAGTTGAACCATCAAAAGAGAACAAGGGCACCGAATACGATTATCTCGAAGAAGCGCTGGATAACACGCTGGATCGCTACAAGCTGATGAATCAAACCATAGAACGCCAGAATCAGGCGCTCCGCTCCAGCCTGCTTGCCCGGCTGCTCAAGGGAAGAATCAAGGACGGCATTCCCATCGCCGAAGTATTGCCTGATCATGGATTGAAGCTGCGGGGCAGCGGAGTAGCTGTCATGCTGTTTTATCTGGAGGACTACAGCGGCTTCTTCAGGATCGACGAGCAGAATGCCGAGAAGAAGCGGGAGTTCGTTCATCACGTCATGACGAACATTGTAGAGGAATTAGCAAGCCAGGAGCATCAAGGCTGGATGATCGATATCGACGACATGCTGGCGTGTATCGTCAATTTCAATCCGGAGACATCCCAGGAGAGTTCAATTGAATATTTAAAGAGAGTGGCCGAGGAGGCGCAACGTTTTATCGGCAGCCGATTCCGCATTCTGTTCACGGTATCCGTCAGCTCGATCCGCCATTCCGCCGAGGAGCTGCCCGTGGCATATCAAGAAGCGATGGAAGCGATGGAATACCGGATGCTCCAAAGC
>JAQSXN010000335.1 GCA_029256665.1 Paenibacillus sp. | reverse complement strand
TCTTCTTTGTTCGCAGGCGAGGCGCATGCTGCAAGCAAGCTCGACAGCAGCAGTAGCAGCATGAGTTGCATCCCCCAGTTGAAGCGATTGCACGTCGTTTGATACCCGTTTCTCATCTCTTTTTCTCCCCTGATCCACGATTTCGCGTCACGTGTTACGATTTGATAATAGTGTAGCACGCGTAAAGGAAATTGACATCCCCCAAATTTACAACGTTAGAATTTTTGCGGCGAGAATGGTCGAGACATTCATTAAAACCTGTAACCGACAATACACCCCATCCTTTCCGCCACCCTGTCCATCTACTTTTTAAGTAATGTTCGACGACAACACCCTCGATACGAAACCGACCGTAACGGACTCCACAGCCGCTATTTCGCGAAAAAAGGTCAATTCCAAAAGGTAACGGACCGCAACGACCTTATTGACGACAAAACCGCGGGGAATCAACGAAATGGCACCAAATAACGGCGTTTCAGTCCGTTACATTTTTAAAAACGCGACTATGCCGTATATAGCGGCTCTGTGGTCCGTTAGAGCAGGCAGGTCATTTATGTTGTCCGCATGCAATCGACTGCCTTATTCCAGCGTGCAGCTAAGCAAACAACAAAAAGGCCTCCCTGCAGATCTGGTAAGACCCTTGGAGACCTCCTCTACGTTTGCAGCTATTGCTACTCGGACCTATGGGCTCGATCAGAATGGCTATGAGTGTGCGCATCCCCATGATGATGGCCGTTCCCGCCCGGCGCCTTGCCGTGCGGTTCCGCAAAGGTGACGGACAATTCGGCGTACGATACGCCTTTCTGAATCTGAATCCGTTCGTGAAGCCCGCGCAGACTCGCCATCCGGCCTCGTACGACGATAACCTCCAGGCATTGATCGTGATTCAAGTGCACATGCATGTTGGATACGATGTCATGATGATAATCATGCTGGATATCCATCAGAACGACGGGAAGCTCCCGAACGTGATGGTCGTAGACGACGACGATCGTGCCGGCCACGAATTCGTCTCCCTTAAGCCTCGTCGGCTCAAGCAGAGCTTTCCGCGCCAAATCGCGAATCGCTTCGGAGCGATTCTGATAGCCTTGTTCTTCGATAAACGAGTCGAACTGCCCGATCAGCTGCGCCGGGAACGAAACCCCGAACCGAACCAACTCTTCCCTGTCCGACATAAGTGCCGCGCCTCCCTTTCTATTTCCTGCATGAATAGTATTATAGACTACCTAGAGCCACAAGTGGAGATTTAGGCGTTTGCAATGCTTCTTGGGACAACAAAAAGCCGTTTCGCGAGTCATCCATACCCGTGAAACGGCCGATAGTCGATGGCAACCGCTAAATTTTAATCCTACGATGAATCATATATCGGATACCGTAGAGCAACGCGATCGCAAATCCAAGCTCGAAGAGGACGGAAACAAACCCGACGCCTTCTAAACCGGTCACGGAAAGCCCCAAACCATCCGGCGAGCTCTCGGTTAAGCTGATGCCCGTAATCCCGAACGGTACGTCGCCGCCGGCAGGCGCGGGGATCACGTTAGCGTCGAACCAGCTGGTCACGATGGATAAGCCGATAAACATCGCGATGCCGAGCCAGGTTCCGAGCTTGCCCTCGAACGTTCTTGCGAACGTAATGCAGAACATAACAAAAATCGTAATAACGACCGCCATCCAAGCGCAGCCCAGCAGGAAGGACAAAACCAAACCGAACGACAGCTTCTCTCTGACGGTCGACAAGACGGTTTCGTCAAGTCCAAGCCACGTCACGTAAACGAATTCGTGCCACAAGAACAGGATAAGCAGCACGGCCATGCCCGCGAGCAACAGCAAGATCGGCGAGGCGACGGCGTAGAGCGACGGGATCGGAAGCAAGCGTCTGCTATGCGCCTTCAGATTGGCGTTATACGTCTGGCACACCATCAGAAACATCATGAACCCCGCGAACGAGTAGATGACGATGGACAGAATATAAGCCATGAGCGGCTCCCAATCGTTCATCCGTCCCACGATGCCGATCGCGATTTGGACAAGGATCAAGATAGCGGTTGCGGCGACGAGCGAGTTCGAGTTGCGCTTCCAATCGTATTTGAGCAGCCTGATCATTGGGCGTACACCTCTTTGAACATATCATCCACGCCTTTCCCGTATTTCATCCGAATCTCGTCGACACCTTCGTGAAGCGCCACTTGGCCTGCCTTGATCATCACGACTTCATCGAATATCCTTTCGATGTCCCGGACGAGATGGGTCGAAATGATCAGACTGCTTTCTTCGTTGTAATATTGCACGATGGCGTCCAATATTTTCTCGCGGGCCACGGGATCGACGCCGCCGATCGGCTCGTCGAGCAGGTACAGCTTCGCGTTGCGCGACAACGTCAATGTAAGCTGGAGCCGTTCGTTCATCCCCTTGGATAACGATACGGTCTTATCATTAGCGTTAAGCTGCATAAACGATAACATCTCGCGCGCTTTGCCTTCGTCGAAATCGGGATAGAAGTCGCGGTAGAACGCCACCGCGTCCCGGACTTTCATCCAGCTCTCCGTGAGCGGCTTGTCGGGCATAAACGCGGTATAGGTTTGGGTTAATTTGCCGATGGGCTCGCCGCAAGCGGCGATGCTGCCGGAGCTCGGCTGAAGCAATCCCGCCGCCAGCTTCATGATCGTCGTTTTTCCGCTGCCGTTGCTGCCCAGCAGACCGATGATTTTGCCGGGGCCGACCTCGAACGTCACGCCGGACAGCGCCGATTTGGAGCCGTATCGTTTGGTGACCTCGGTTAATTTTAGTATAGGTTGCATCTCGAATCAGCCCTCCTTTCCGCCGTCTTGTCCGCGGACCGTGTCCTTTACCAGCTCAAGAATGTCCCGTTCCTCGAAACCGAGCTCCTTCATGCCAAGCACGAACCGATCGAGCAGCTCGCCCGCCATCTCTTTTTTTAACGCCATAATAATCGACTCCTCGCTAGTGACATATCGGCCCATGCCGCGGCGCGTCTCCACGATGGTTTCCCGCTCCAGCTCCTGGAGGGCGCGCTGAATCGTGTTGGGATTGATTTGAAGCTCGGCGGCCATGTCCCGGACGGATTCGATCTTGGATCCGGGCCCGAGCCTGCCGGTTATGATTTGTTTTTTGACGTACGCCATGATTTGGAGATAGATCGGCATATTATTATCGAATTCAATCGTCACAGTGGCATTCTCCTTCTCGCGTGCCCCTACTGCTTATTGCGGACTTAGGACACATCGCGTTTTCTGAACGTGACAAAGCTTGCGAGCAGGAATATGGCCGTATAGGCGACCAGCACGGCGATCGAGAACGTCAGCGTCATGCCGGGAATAATCGGTTCGCTCCCCGCTTCGTATTGCGACAGATCGGTGCTCGCGAACAACAGGTATTGCGCAATCGAATAGTCGGAGAGCAGCATAATCACCAGGCCGCCGATCATGATGCAGAATAAGGAGATGCCGACGGTGACGCCGCTCGACTTGGTCAATACGTCGATCATAAACGTTAGCGTTACATAGACGGCCGTGTAGATGAACAGATACAGCGTCGACTTCAAAATTTCGGTCCATTGCGCGGCCTCGCCGCCGAATCCGAATACAATCGTGCCGGCGACCCAAGCGAGCGCGACGGCAACTATGATAAGCGAGATCGTGAACAACAGCGACACGACATATTTGGATGCCAAAATTTTGCTCCGGCTATGCGCCCTTATAAGCAGAAACTTGATGGTGCCGAGCCGATATTCGCTGGACACCATGCTGGCTAGCGTCACGATGGCCAGTAGCGGCAGCAGTTGGCCGGCCGACCCCATGCCGATCGCTTCGACCGTAAAGGCGGTGCCGGATCCCAGTTCTACCTTCAGCCTGAACGCGGCGTACGCAAAGATAGCCGCATAAGCCGCAAGAATGACGTACGGAACGACAATCGATTTTTTCTTAAACAACTTGATCCACTCGTTGATGACCAGCAACCCGAAACTACGCAATGCGTCCGCCCCCCGTCCATGCCATAAATTCGTCTTCTAGCGAAGCCTTGTTCTCCTCGATGCGGTAAATGCCGACGCCCGAGTCGGTCAATAGCTTGACCAGCGGAGGAATATCTTCGCGCTGCAGCTTGGCGACTATCTTGCCCGACGCGTCGTCTTTCCCTATCAACTCCACGTTGCCCATCGCTTCGAACGCCCGGGCTCCGAGCGCGACGTCGGTCACCTCCATGCTAATCGAAAGCTGCTTGCTGTCCTCGGTGCCGTCAGGCTTGATGGAACGGACCGCGATCAGCTTGCCCTCTTGAATCACGACGACCCGGTTGCACATGAGCTCCATCTCGGCGAGCAAGTGACTGGACACCAAGATGCCGATCCCTTCTTGCTCCGCGATGAGCTTCAAGTAATCGCGCATCTCGCGAATGCCCGCGGGATCGAGACCGTTGGTCGGTTCATCCAGAATCAACACCTTCGGTTTGTGCAGCAACGCTTGCGCGATGCCGAGTCGCTGTCTCATGCCTAGCGAATAGGCCTTCACCTTTTTGTCCAGCGCATCCTGCAGTCCTACAAGAGCGGTCACTTCGCGGATTCGCGCCTCCGTCACGCCTTCGGTCATCCGCATGAATTGCTTCAGGTTATCCATGCCGCTCAAATAAGGATAAAACTCCGGATTCTCGATGATGGCGCCGATATGGCGGATCGCCTTCTCGAATTGCGCGTTTACGCTGCTCCCTCCGATTCTCACATCCCCTTCCGACATGGCGATCAGCCCCACGATCATCCGGATCGTCGTCGTCTTGCCCGCGCCATTAGGTCCGAGCAGCCCCACGATCTCGCCGTTATTCACGGCGAAGCTCAGCCCGCTTACGAGCGTCTTGCCGCCGATCCGTTTCGTGACCAAATCCAGCTCTAGTACGGGTTGGCCGCTCCCGGCTCCCGCGCCCGCGTTCCGCTTGCCTGCGGATTGATGATTGCGTTCGTTCATAATTTATCGTCACTCCTTCTCACGTGTAACGGTGTTATAGTTAAATAGTACACTATGACATTATAAAAGTAAAGCCGTTTTTCCATGGCTTGCCCATATCTTTCGCTTGGCCGCGCGTGCCAGACTTAGCGAGCTAGATTCTGTTTCGCCCCGCCGCACACCGGGTATTGATAGATAACTACTCGCGAAAGGGGCGATTTCAGATGAACGCACCACATCAGAACGTAGAGATCGAAGAGCGGCATGTCGAGCGGAAGTCCGATTCCAGCAAGGTTATTGCTACGTTTATCAAATACACCGCTTACGTGCTCATCTTTTTCGGTTTTCTGTACTTCTTGGTCCGTTATGTATTTCCTCTGATTTAATTACTCAA
>JAQSXN010000334.1 GCA_029256665.1 Paenibacillus sp. | reverse complement strand
ACAAAACCGACCGTTTCGTCACGATGCAGGGCAAGGTCGCCGAGATGCTGCAGCAGCTGAAGACCCAGCCGCTTGGGCTTGACCGGATTTATATCGTGCCGGAGAACGAGAAGTTTCCAAAGATGGAAGCGGGTTTCTTTAAAAAGCTGGAAGGGACATTCGTTAATTTCTTTTCTTCGTTCCAGTCGAAGGAGCGGCTCAGCAGCATGGACGACGATGTGCTGAACGTGTGGGTTCTTCGCGGACGCGATTATGTCAATCTTCTGCAGCAGCTGGCCGAAGAGCAGTTTACGCCGAAGACGGGGATCAAGGTAAAGGTCAACCTGCTTCCGGATACGAATTTGCTCGTGCTGATGAACGCGGCCGATATCGCGCCGGACGTCGCTCTCGGGTTGCCGGAGACGCTGCCGTTCGATTACGCGATCCGCAACGGGCTGTACGATCTGACGCAGTTCCAGGATTTCGATACGGTACACAAGCGTTTCGCCCCGGGCTCCTGGACCCCGTTCTACTACGACAAAGGCTATTACGCGGTGCCGGAGACGCAAAGCTTCTCCATGCTCTATTACCGCAAAGATATATTGAAGGAGCTTGGACTCGAGGTGCCCGACACCTGGGAAGATGTCTATGATATGCTCCCCACCTTGCAGCAGAACAATCTTAATATGGCGCCGACCCAGCATATGCCGTTTTTCTTCCAGAACGGGGCCGATTATTTCAACAAGAACGGCCTGCAGACGGCTCTGGGAACGGAAGCGGGATACAAAGCCTTCAAGGAATGGACCGATCTGTATAACGTATACGCCGTAGACCAACAGCTGGCCAGCTTTTACCAGTCTTTCAGAAGCGGCACCGTACCGATCGGCATCTCGGACTTTAGCATGTACATCCAGCTGATGGTGGCGGCTCCCGAGCTGAACGGGTATTGGGGCATCGCGCCGATTCCGGGCGTCAAGCAGAGCGACGGGGAAGTGGCCAGATGGATGGGCGGCAACCTGCAATCGTCCGTCATCTTCAAGAAGACCAAAAAAGCCGAGCAAAGCTGGGAATTCCTCAAGTGGTGGACCTCCGCCGAGGTACAGGAGAGATACGGCTCCGATTTGGAGACGATTAACGGTCTGTCCTTCCGTTGGAACACCTCGAATATCGAAGCGTTCGTACACCTTCCGTGGAAGCAGGAGGATTTGAACGGCATTCTCGAGCAATGGCGCTGGTTCAAGGAAATACCGAACGTGCCGGGCAGCTACTTCCTGGAAAGGGAACTGCAGAACGCCTGGAACCGGAGCGTCGTCGACGGCATCAATTACCGGAGCTCGCTCGAGACGTCGACCTTGGAGATCGAACGGGAAATGCGAAGAAAACTGCAGGAATTCGGCATTATCGACAGCAGTGGCGGGGTGCTTCGGCCGCTTGAGTTGCCCGAGGTCGACCAGCCATGGGAAGGGGTGAACCCATATGTCAGAGATTAATGCGCAGGCTTTGAAAAAACCTTCCGCAACCGGCGGGGCATCGCTTCGCACGAAGGGAAAAACGTCCGAGCTGCTGAGGGAAATTTGGCGGTTCCGGTTGTCGTACCTGTTCATTGCGCCGTTTATGATCTGTTTTGTCCTCTTTATATTAATTCCGGTCGTAAGCGCGTTTCTGCTCAGCTTTATGACCTATAACTCGCTTGAGCCGCCTCGCTTTGTCGGCTGGGCGAATTTCCGCTATATGATTTCGGAGGATCTGCTGTTTCTGAAATACGCGTTGCCGAATACATTCAAATTCGCGATCATCGCAGGACCGTGCGGCTACATTGCCGCCTTCCTGCTGGCCTGGCTGATCACGATTCTTCCCGCACGCTTGCGCAAATGGTTTGCGCTCGCGATGTATTCCCCGTCGCTGATGGGGGGAATCGCGATGACCATCGTCTGGCTGCCGATGCTAAGCGGCGACCGGATCGGCTACTTGAACAGCTTTCTGCTCGAATGGGGATTCATCAGCGACCCCGTGTTATGGGTGACGAGCAAGGAGCATCTGATGTCGTCCATGATCGTCGTTACGCTGTGGTCCAGCATGGGAATCGGGTTTCTGGCGATGATGGCGGGCATCTTGAACGTCAATCCCGAGCTGTACGAAGCGGGGAGGCTCGACGGCATCAAATCCAGGCTGGAGGAAATCTGGTACATTACGATTCCGTCCATGAAACCTCAAATGCTGTTCGGAGCGGTCATGGCCATCGTCGGAACCTTTAAGGCGGGCAGCATCGGCACGGAGCTGTCGGGGATGAACCCTACGCCGCAATATTCCGGCCATCTCATCATGAACCAGATCGATGATTACGGATTTATTCGTTTCGAGCTGGGCTATGCATCCGCCTTGTCCGTATTCCTGCTGCTGCTCATGTATTTATCCAATAAGTTTTGCTGGGGTCTGTTCGGTTCGAAGGGAGATGAATAAAGATGGCAATGCCGCTGCTGCGCAAGCCATTCCGTTTCAAGAGACAGTCCAGGCTGAACCGGATGAGCCGCTTCGAGAAGGCCGTCACAGTTCTGCTCGTCCTATTCAGCGCGTTTATGCTCCTGCCGCTGGTTTATATTTTCAATCACGCGTTAAAGCCGTACGAAGAACTGTTCATTTATCCGCCGACGATTTGGGCTCGCACCCCATCCTTGCAAAATTTCGTCGAGCTGTTCCATATTACGTCGGATTCCGTTATTCCGGTCACTCGCTACATTTTCAACAGTTTGACCGTAGCGGTGCTGAGCGTCATCACGGTGACGGGCGTAAGCGCGTTATGCGCCTACCCGCTATCGAAGCATAAGTTTCCCGGCTATAAGCTGGTGTTCGCAACGATTATGCTGACGCTGCTGTTCGCGCCGGAGACGGTTACGATCCCCCGTTATCTCGTCGTCAGCAACTTGGGGATCATGAACACGTACTGGGGCCACATCTTGCCCATGGTAGCCGTTCCTGTCGGCGTCTTCTTAATGAAGCAGTTCATCGATCAAATTCCGAACGAGCTGCTGGAATCGGCTCGGCTGGACGGCGCCAGAGAATTCACGGTGTTTCTGAGGATCGTCGTTCCCGTGATCCTTCCGGCGGTCGCAACCATTGGCATCATCTCGTTCCAGACCGCGTGGGGCAACGTCGAGACATCGAATTTGTTCATGCAGGACGAGCAGATGAAGACGTTCCCGTTCTTTATCTCATCGCTGACTTCGAACATGGCGAACAACGTGGCAAGGCAGGGTGCGGCCGCAGCCGCAGCGCTGTTTATGTTCATTCCGAACCTTGTTATTTTTCTTGTATTCCAGAGCAAGGTCATTGCGACAATGGCCCATTCCGGCATTAAATGAAACCGCGGGAGGAGAAATTATGAAGCCGGCACAATCCAAAATGATCCGTCTCCTGCGGGGCTTGCTGGCCGTGTGCCTCGTATGGGTCGTCTTTCCGGCGGTAGTATCCGCCGATTATCCTTATTCAACGAATTACAGATCGGCCGCAACAGGATCGCTTGTCTGGACGCAAGCCGCTTTTGCGCCGGAGCAGGTGCTTGGCAGGGATATATTCGCCCCCGATCCCAATGATCCCGCCAAACAAGCGCAGTCGCCGCTTATGCAGCCTCGGGATTTGTTCATCGACAACCGGGACCGGATCTATGTAGCCGATTCGGGGAACAACCGGGTCGTCGTGTTTAACCCGAACGGCGAATTCGACCGCGTGCTGCCAGCGCTTGAAGGTACGCCGTTGTCCAATCCGCAGGGGCTGCACGTCGATGAGAAAGGCCACATTTATGTTGCGGATACGGGCAACGCCAGGGTCGTGATGCTCGACCAGCAGGGCAAGCTGCTGAAGGAATACAAGCTTCCGGAAACAAGGTTTATTCCGGCGGATTACCGCTTCGAGCCGATCAAGGTCGCGGTCGATAAACGCGGATTCCTGTATATCGTATCGCTCGGCAGCTATAACGGTCTGCTGCAGCTCGATCCCGAAGGCGGCTTCGTCCGCTTCTTCGCTGCCAATAAGGTGCCTTTCACCGTCCTGGACTCGATCAAACGAATGTTCTATTCGAAAGAGATGTACGAGAAGCAGCTCAGCAAGCTGCCTCCGGCCATCAACAACGTGAATATCGACGAGCGAGGGTTTACGTACACGGTTTCATTCGGAGAGAGCTTGACCGAAGACCAAGTGAAGAAGCTGAACAATGCCGGCAAGTATTTCCTCGGTTCCAGCAGCACCATGGGGGACGGCAACAAAAAGTTCGGCGAATACCGGTTCCGCCAGATCGGACAGACGGTGAATCTGAAGGATATCGCCATCGACGCCAGCGGCAACTTCTCCGTTGTCGACGGAGATTCGAAGATGATCAGCCAATACGATGCGTTCGGCAACCTGTTGTTCTTCTGGTCCGGCGACGCAAGCCCGAACACGACGCAGCTCGGCATCGTCAAGAGCCCGTCGGCCATCGACATCAACTCGAAGAACGAACTGTTCATTCTGGACGACAATGCGAATTTGATCCAGACGTATCGCCAAACCGAGTTCGGAGCGCTCGTCTACAAGGCGAACAACCTTACCGTCGACGGCAGGTACAAGGAAGCCGAGCCGCTTTGGCGCGAGGTGCTCCATTTGAACGCGTACTATACGCCGGCGATGGTCGGGCTCGCGCAATCCGCCTACGCGCGCGGGGACTACGCGGAATCGCAAAAGCTGTTCCGCGACGCCGGCGTTCAAGAGGGTTTCTCGAACGCGTACTGGCAAATCCGCTTGCAGTGGTTCCAGGACAAATTCGGTTTGTTCATGAACTTGATCATGGCGGCGGTCGCCTTGTACGTCGTTTATAGAATGGCGGCAAAACGGTATCCCGTTCTGCTGAATTCGCCGATCCGGATCCGGTTGCGCTCGCGCTTCCTGGGCCAGATGAAGCATTCGCTCTACGTGCTGAGGCATCCGATCGACGGCTTCTCCGCGCTTCGCTACGAGAATAAGGGCAGCTATTTGAGCGCGTTCGTTATCCTGGCGCTGGCATATACCTCCTATGCGGTGTCTCGAACGCATACAAGCTTCACCTTTAATATGGAGGCGATCATGCCGCTCAGCGGACTTACTGTCTTTCTCCAGTTTTTCCTGGTATGGATCGGCTGGGTCGTATCCAATTATTTGGTCAGCAGCATTATGCGGGGAGAGGGACGATTCAAGGACGTGTTCGTGGGCAGCGCTTATGCGCTTACGCCGTTTATCGTCATTGGGCTGCCGCTTACGCTGATTTCTAATGGCATGTCGCTTAGCGAAGAGTCGATTTACAATTTTCTGCACACAGGCATGACGGTATGGATTTTCCTTCTGCTCGTGTGGAAGGTGCAATCGCTTCAAAATTACACGGTAGGCGA
>JAQSXN010000333.1 GCA_029256665.1 Paenibacillus sp. | reverse complement strand
GAACGACAAGCCGCCCGGCTCCTCCGAGGTTAGTCGGGAGATGAGCACGTCGGCCGTATGCGTGGCGAAGGTTTCCCGTTTGTACGCGCTCCCGTTCCTGCCGTATTCATGGGAGACAATTGCCTCTTCCAGATCCAATGCCCTGCGGAAGCCCTCAATCCCTTCTTCTCCTGCCGCGTCAAACCTGATCTCCAGATCCGCCAGCGTCAGATGCGTCCCGAAATTGCCTTTCGGCGGCTCTAAAGTTGCTCTCGCGAGCCGTTCTCCCGCTTCATAGTCGCCGGCAAAAAATTTCTCCCGCATCGCCTCCAAGGCAGCTTTGCCCCCCGTCTCGCTTCGCGGCTCCTCCGGACGGCCCGACCAATACGTGACCTCCGTCAAGCTCCAGGTTTCCTTATCGGCGCCGCCTTGCACCACCGCTCCCAATCGACCGTTCCCTATCGGCAATCCCTGCTGCCAACCGGCCGCCGGACTCGTATATCGCAGCATCATGTCCCCCATATCGCACCATCCTGTTCCTCTTCTATGTTAGCGCTTACGTATAGGGGTATGGTACCCGAAAATCCCCCTCCCGCGAAAGGTACAATTCCGGTTTCGGGGGTACGATTATCCGCGCACACGCCCGGGATCCCTTGCGGGGCGCGGCTTTTGGACGACTGGCGGAACCTAGGGCCGACTAACTTCGGACCGCGTAACGGTTATCTCGAGCCGTAACGGTTATTTCGAACCATGTAACGGTTATCTCGAACCGTAACGGTTATTTCGAACCATGTAACGGTTATCTCGATCCGTAACGGTTGCCACAGCGGCTAAACGCCTCATTTGGGCGGTTCTGAGAATGTAACGGTTGCGGTGGAGCTTATTTGGCGCAATAGACCTAGAAAAAGTGTGTTTGCCTCGAAATAAGCATCTGTACAACCGTTACATTTCGGAAACAAGCAATTGCGCTTAAATAGCCGCTGTGGCAACCGCTAGACCCAAAAAAACGGCAGGGCCGGCCCTTTCGAGGAGGGACGGCGTCCTGCCGTTTCGTTATTATCGCGGTGAGGGGACGCCTCGCCTACTTCGCGATGCTCTCCAGAACATCGTCGATCATCTGCGAATTGGCGATCGGGCCCGCGTATAGCCAGCTTGTGTCCCTGCCGTACTCGTAGATGTTGCCGTTCTTGACGGCCGGAATGTTCTGCCAGATGGGATCCTGAAGCGCCGCGGCGCCGTCGCCGTCGCTATTGATCAAGAAGATATGGTCGGCGTCGAGCTGCGCCAGCTTCTCGAGCGACAGCTGATTCCAGTTCGCGCCATCGCTGCCTTCGGATATCTCTTTCACCGTCGCCGGTACCGTCAGACCCAGCTCCTTATACAGAACCGCGCCGCTGGACAACGAGTCGCTGACCACGTAGAACGTATTGGATACGAGCCAAATCGCGGCCGCGGATTGTCCGCCCGCTTTCTCCTGCAGCGCCGTCTTAGCTTCCGCGGCCTTCTTCTCGTAGTCGTCCAGCACTAGCTGCGCCTTCTCCGACTTGCCGAGCACCTCGCCGATTTTCAGCAGCGACTGGCGCCAGTCGCCGTTCACTTCGTCGCCGAGCGTAAAGGTTGGAGCGATCTGCGAATACTGCTCGTATTTGTCCCCTTCAACCGTGCTCGCCGTGCCCGTAATAATGAGATCCGGATCGAACGACAGCACCGCCTCGTAAGGGAGGTCGAAGGGGATGGGCGGCACGTCGGCCAAATAAGGCTGCAGATATTCTTGCATGCCGTTTTTTACCGACCATTGCGCTACCGGCGTTACTTCCAAGGCCGCCAGATAATCCTCTAAGTAAGAAGCGATAATTCGCTTCGGCTCGGCCGGGATCGTCACCTCGTGGCCCAGTCCGTCCGTTAGCTTGCGCTCCGTTGGCGCTTCCGTCTCGGTTGGTTCGGCCGCCATGCTTGCAGTCGGCTCGCTTGATGCGGCGCCGCCTTCGTTGCCTCCGTTATTGTTACCGCACGCGGCCAGCAGCATCGAGAGCAGCAAGATTCCCGCTAATGCGCTTAGAGATAATTTCGTGTTGTTCGCTTTCATTCAGGTATGGACTCCTTCTATTCCGCAAGTCTCGGTATTTGTCTCTATCTTCTAATGGATATGTCCGAGCATGTTAATGATAACAATTCTCAATTATGAAGTCAAGAGCGCAGACGATGGTTCTTCAACTGCCGGTCTTAGCGCAACAGGATGGCTAGCGATCGCGTGCTCAGACTACCCCCGGGAGACAAAAGCGAGTCTTTTATCTCCCATGCTATCGATAACCTCTACACTTCCTCCCTCCGCCCCGCCGGCACCCAACACTTAAACGTGCTGCCTTGGCCCTGCTCGCTCGTCACTTGGATATGGCCGCCCATCATAGCCAGATAACGATGGCTGATCGCAAGGCCGAGGCCCGTGCCGCCGTACTTGCGCGTCGTGGAGGCATCCGCTTGCGTGAACGGCTGGAACAGCCGCTTGAGCTGCTCCGCGGTCATGCCGATGCCGGAATCGGCGATGATGAAGCTGTACCCCGACCGGCCTTTCGACGGCTCCGGATACGCCTCGAATCGGACGTTGCCCGCATGCGTAAACTTGCCCGCATTGCTAAGCAGATTAAGCAGGATCTGGCGCAGCTTCGTTACGTCGATCTCCAGCTCTCCCTCCGCTATCAGCGTTCGCAAAGTATTGCCGGCGCCTTCGATCAGCGGCTGAACCGTGGCGATGACTTCCTGCATAAGATCCGCGATGGACGTCTGCTCATAGTAGAGCTCCACCTTGCCCGCCTCTATTTTCGAAATGTCGAGAATATCGTTAATCAGCATTAACAGGTGGGTGCCGGCCTTACGTATTTTGTCGAGATCGTCCGTAAAGGCCTGCTCCCCCATCTCGTCGGCTTCTTCCATCAGCATTTCGCTATATCCGATAATCGCGTTAAGCGGCGTGCGCAGCTCATGGCTCATGTTCGCGAGGAACTGGCTTTTGATCAGGTTCGCCCGTACCGCTTCGTCGCGCGCGTGCGTCAGCTCGTTGGTCCGCTCCTTGACGAGGCTCTCCAAATGATCGTTAAGCTCCATGAGCTCCTCGTTCATGCTGCGGATCTCCGCCGTCTTGTCTTCGATCTCCGAATCCAGGGAAACGAATTTGTTGGAAATAAAAATACCGGTCAGCGACAGCCCGAGCGTAAACAACGTGCCCCCCGAGATAAAGTAGGCAAGCCACTTCTGGTCAAGAATAAGCCCGGAGCCCTCGAACTGGGATACGCCCCCCATCTCGAACGAAGCCGCGATCATGCCCACATAGTGCATCCCCGCTACTGCGGCTCCCATAATAAGGGCGCTTCCGATTTTAAGCGCGATATAACCGCGTTTCCCCGCCCTGTCCCTGCGAAAATAAAAGGACAACCACAGCGCCGTAATCGCCGCGATTAGCGCGATCAACACGGACAACCCCACATAAAAGTCATCGTACCGAATCGGGATCAGCATGGCTTCCATGCCGACGTAATGCATCGCGACGATGCCTGCCGCGAGCAGAATGCCTCCCGAAACGATCCGCCGGATCGTCGGCTGCGATCTGCCTACGATATGCAGCGCGGCAAACGAGGCCGCTATCGCGAACAAGACGGACAAGATGACCGTCGGTATGTGGTACGCGACGGGAACCGGCAACGAGAACGCGAGCATGCCGACGAAGTGCATCGACCAGATGCCCATCCCCATCGAGCACGCGCCGAACGACAGCCAGAGCCATCGGCTCGATCCGGACGTGGTGCTGATCCGGTTAACCAAATCCAGAACGGTATAGGAAGCGGCAATCGCGACAATGTAAGAGAATAAGACCAGAAGCGTGTCATAGGAGCCGTGGTGGTGATGCATGGGGACCCCTCATTTCTTCTCAAGTGTATCTAGCAGTCTCTTCCATCCTTTTCATTCGACAATCTTCACCGTAATCCTCCCAAAGAACCTAGACAGAATACCCGCCAATCGGAACACCCTGCTATCTACCCATGTCGAACAACGAAGAATCCAGTCGTAAAATATCAATTTTCCATTTATAATAGTGTAAGAATGGCAAGTTTAGCTAATTCAACATGAGAGATTCGATGTCGAATAAGCTACCAGGAAGACTTATAATGGGAAGCGTACTTTTTGAACAACTTCTAAAAGCAAATGAGGCCAACCATATGGATGTTCATTGGAACCACAGTGCCAAGTTCCTGATCGTGGACGATCAAGAATACAATATCAGCTTGCTTGAGCGCATCCTGACCCGTGCGGGTTATACGAATCTCGTGACGACAACGAATCCGTTGGAGTTGGAAGCGCTCTATGCGGAGCATCGCCCCGATATCGTGCTGCTAGACTTGCATATGCCGGAGATGGACGGTTTTACGGCGCTCCAATATTTGCGGAAGTGGACGCCGGAAGGCGAATATTTGCCGATTCTCGTGTTGACGGCCGACGTAACGACGGAGGCGAAAACACGAGCGCTGCATGAAGGGGCCAACGACTTTATCGCCAAGCCCTTCGACCGGACGGAGGTCGTGCTGCGCATTCAGAACTTCCTCGCCACTCGTTTCTATCATCTGCAGCTGCAAGTGCGCAATCAGGATCTGGAGCAGCGCGTTCGCGAACGCACGAGGGAGCTTGAGCTTGCCCAGGCGGAGATCTTGGACGTGCTCGGCCGCACGGCGGAGTATCGCGACGACGAAACGGGCCAGCACACGAAGCGCGTCGGCGACTTATCCGAGCGTATCGCGCTCGGCATGGGGCTGCCCGCGGACGAAGCGGCCCTGATCGGACGCGCCGCGCCGCTCCACGACATCGGCAAGATCGGCATCCCGGACGGCATCCTGCTTAAACCGGGACGTTTCACCCCCGAGGAATTCGCCAAAATGAAAGAGCATGCCGATATCGGCGCCCTTATTCTGCAAGGCAGCGTCTTCCCCGTCCTGCAGACGGCCGGCATCATTGCCCTTACCCATCACGAGAAATGGAACGGAACGGGTTACCCTAGAGGACTTAGCGGCGAATATATCCCGTTGGCCGGGCGAATCGTGGCGCTCGCCGATTTTTACGATGCCCTTACGCACGAACGCCCCTACAAGCGGGCTTGGACTAGCGAAGAGGCTATCGCCGAGATTAAGGCGCAGTCCGGGGAGCATTTTGACCCGCGCGTCGTCGAGGCGTTCTTATCCATCATTTCCGGCGATCAGTTTCCTATGACGGATCCAATCGTAGAGGGGGCTTAGGATGAAGGGCATGATATATAACGCGTTCCTGGATATGGTCGAAGAAACCTTCTCCCCGTCGCTCGCGGACGACATTACCGTATCGGCCAACCTCCCTTCCGGCGGCAGTTATACGT
>JAQSXN010000332.1 GCA_029256665.1 Paenibacillus sp. | reverse complement strand
GCAGAACCAGCCTTCCGCCATGGTCGTCTCCAGCTTGACGGCCCCCGTGGCCGGCTTCAGCTGCTCCACCGCTTCGCGAAGCGTGACCGCGAGGTCCACCCGTTCGGGACGAATCTCGAGATCCTCCGTTCGCCGATGGACCCTGCGCACCATCTCCTCCATGTGCCGGGACGCCGACAGCACCGCCTCGACGTCGATGAGCAGCTCCTCCTGCGACGTGGCTATGGCGTATCTCTTCATTTTTTCTCCGAATAGCCTAAGCTTGCCCGCATCGTTTTTGATGGCGTGATTAAGCATCGCGGTCCCCGACGTCACGGCCCGAAGCGTGGAGTCGTATCGCTTGCGCTGGATCATGACGCGCACGCCCATAAACCCGTATGTAAACAAACCGATTACGAACACCGCGAAGCCGAGTCCGACTAGCCAAGTATTGTATACCCACATGCGCAGCATCCCGAAGCTCGGAAGCACGTAGTTCATGAACATGCAGAACAGCATCGGCGGCAAGGTTACGAAACAAACGATCCAATGGGTGCGCGCGTAGGCCGACGGCGGCACGCGCTTCGCCAGCACCAGCGCTGCTCCGGCCACTATGTAGGGAACGGCCCACCAGACAACGACCTTATAGCTGATCGGATACACCGTCGTATAATACGGCGTCAGCAGCACGCAAAGCACGATCGGGATAAGCAGCAAGATAGGAATAGCTTTGGACAGTGCCCGCTTCACACGAATGCCGTTATAGGAGATGGCGAACATGAGGAAGAAGTAAGGAATGCCGTAATAGGAAAACAACGATGATAACGCTTGCACTTCATATAACAACCGCTTGGCAGCGATGCCGGCTCCGGCGTTTGCCGCCTGCGGCAGCCAGTGTAGATCGATCATGGCGGCGAGCGCGCCGGCCCCGCCGGCAAACGCAAGCGCGCCGAGCCTGCGATTGATCGCAGAGCCCGGCTCCGACAGCCATACGATCGCCGCTATGCTCCATAAGGCTACCAAAACAAATAACATCTTTTCACTCCTTTAGAGTGCGCCGCCCTCTTCTATTCGTTCGTCTCGATCGTGATCGGCGACCATTCCGCGATTACCGTCTGGCCATGCGCGGAGACGCTGCCTTCCGGCGTCAGGTCCTTTTCGGTCATAATGCCAAGCGCGACGATAAATTGATTGAACTTTACGGGCACTTTCGTCTCTCTTCGGACTTCGTTGCCGTTCACGTAGAAGACGACTTCGTCCTTGCCTCTGTTATAGGCAATACGATACGTATTAAACTCGCGCGGGGCAAAATCCTTGTTTTCCTTGAAAATGCAGAAATATTTGGTGCCGTCCGTATCCGGCACCTTCACGCCGGGGAATGGCAGCACGGCGTATACGCTGGCGTATTGGTCGTTGCCGGCGAAAAAGTCGAGCGCCCCGCCTGTCGTGAAATCGAGAAGATTAAGCGAAACGAACCCGTCGTACAAATCGCCCGGCGCCGTATCCTTCGTGCGGGCACGGATCTTGAGCTCGAAGCTGATCTCGCCGTTCTCGGGCACTTGTACCGGTTCGGCCGAGTAATACATATGTTTGGCGTTGTCGAGAATTTGAACCTTGTCGTTGGATCGGCTGATCGCCGCGCGAACATATAAGATGCCGTCGCGCACGATGACGACCGCCTCCGGTTCGCGGTAGGGCCAGAACGTGCCGTCCTGGAGCGGGAAGCCGCCCGTCCGCCATACTTCTCCATCGTTCAGAATCGTGTGGAAATCGCCGAGTATTGTCGTTGTGCCCATCTCTGTATGCCTTCTTTCTTCGTATTCGTTTAGTTGAAAATTGTTACTGCAGCGCGCCTTGCAGAATCAAAGCCACGATCAGCAGGCCTCCGCATCGGTTCGTCGCTTGCATCGAGGCGCCCATCAGCGGCAGATAGGCCGTCGATTTATTATGCGCGCCAAGCCTGCCGTAAACCAAATATAAAGGAATCGCGGTCAGCAGGGCAAGAAGCGCGTAAAGCGGCAGCGCGCCCGTTGCCACGCACAATACAAGCGATACGTACGCCAGCATAAGCAGCAACTGCGAGAATTGCAAAGCCCGCTTTTCACCCCATACTACCACAAGCGTCCGCTTGCCGGCCTGCCGATCCGCTTCCCAATGCAGGAAGTGGTGATTAAACAAAATGAGCGTCGTCAAAATGCCGATCGGAAGCGACAAAAGCAGCGCCCGGTAGTCCAGATGGGAGGTCTGCACGTAATACGCTCCGGTAACGGGCAGCACGCCGAATGCAAGAAGAATCGCGATTTCGCTATAGCCTTTTCCGCGGTAGCCGAACTTGATCGGCGGCGCGACGTAGAAGTAGGCGATAAACGCGCCGGCCAGACCTAACACCAACACCGGCCAACCGCTCAAGTAGCTAAGCGCGATGCCGCATGCCGCCGCGACGAGGAACAAGGCCCAAGTTACCGCTCTGAACTTGCTTATGCTCCAAGCTCCTCCGGTCAGAAATCCGGAGTTGGTGGAGATCGCTCCCTCCGTCTCCTTGGCCGCGGCATCGGTGCCGTTGTAGTAATCCCACAAATCGTTGATCATATTGGAAAACAGATGCGCCGCTCCCGCGCCGATCAGCGTGAGCAGAAACAGTCCGAGGTTGAACCGGCCCGTCCAGACAAACGCTCCCGCCGCGCCAAGCGCCACGGGAATGAGCATGACGGGGAGCACCTTGATCCGGGAGGCTTTCATAAAGGGTTTAAACATCGATGTCATCGTCCTCTCTTTTGTTGCGTGCTAAAGTTCCAGAAATAAGGTGGCTTCGCTGTACCTGCGCGCCAACGTCTGGCAGTAGGCCGTATGCACGGAAATAACGGCGACGAGCAGCATATTGCGCAGCGCCTCGCGCTCCAGCTTGGTGCGAAGGGAGAGCTGCGCGGCCGTCTTGTCCGCCCGAATCCGGACAGCTTCCTCCAGCTGGTCTCCGCTTCTTGATCCTTGCCGGCCAAGGGATTTGATCTCCTCGTATAACTCTGCGTAGCAGGCGTATAACGCGATCGGCGTTATGATCGGCTTTGGCTTCTCCGTTGGCGCAGCCGCATGGCCCCCTTCCGGCTTGCCGAACAGGATTCCGAATAAACCGCGCAACGAATCGAAGTCCAAGCTGGACTTCAAATCATCGATCATATATAGGAGGGCCGCTTGTCCCGGCGAATACTTTTTGCCTGCCTGCGGGCACACAAAAAAAGACTTGAAGTCGCGTTTGACCCAATTCTGCATGGAGGTTGAGGATGGACTTGCGAATTCGACAAGCTGGCCGAGCTCCGCGATTTCGTGCAGGGACAACCCTCTGCGTCCTCCGCTTTTCATTAATTTCATCGCGATAGGCGGGAGCGGCTCGGACAGCACCGGATGCTCTCCGGGTCGCTTGGTTTGACTGCGCGCCGACCATGCCCGCTGCATAATGTCGGACAGCTTGCCTGGCTCTCCTAACTCGAGCGCCATCAGCAATTGGCCCGCTTCGGCGCGGGTCAGCGAGAATTGTTGCATGCGATTGCCTCCTTCCGCTAATGCTTGGAGTTCGTATGAACTCATCTTACGGCTGCGTATCGACCTTGTAAAGGGACGAAAATCAACGAGAAGGGCATTATCAGCCTGCAAAAATCGGCCAAAACGAACGCACACGGCGAAATACGTCCCTTTTGCAAGTTGTCAGCGGGAGTCATGATTCGTTATAGTAATTCATAAGTAAATACAATAATAGATTGTCTTTAAAAAAATATAAAAAAAGGGTAGTGAGACACGATAATGGATAGTAGTGGTATAGGACTTAATTTATTCATGATTGCTATACTTATCTTTTTGACCGCGTTTTTTGTGGCGACGGAGTTCGCCATCGTTAAAGTTCGTTCGAGCCGGATCGATCAACTCGTGCTGGAGGGACGGAAAAATGCGCTGGCCGTTCAGAAAGTAACGAGCAACCTGGATGCCTATTTGTCCGCCTGTCAGTTGGGGATTACGATTACCGCCCTCGGCCTTGGTTTCCTTGGCGAACCGACAGTAGAGAAAATACTGTTACCTTTATTTGAAGGCGCGCGATTAAGCGACGCCGTTAGTCATGCCCTGTCCATTGGCATTGCCTTTGTCGTGATTACTTTCATTCATGTCGTCGTCGGCGAACTCGCGCCGAAGTCCTGGGCCATTCAGAAGGCGGAATTCCTTACCTTCCTGACGGCCAGACCGATCATTTTCTTCCATAAAGCGATGTTCCCGTTCATCTGGCTGCTCAACGGCTCCGCCAACGCGCTTGTGCGCATGTTCGGATTAAAACCGATGAAGGAGCACGAAGAGGCGCACACCGAAGAAGAAATTCAGATCATCCTGAACGAGAGCTATCAGAGCGGCATGATCAACAACACCGAATACGGATACGTTAGCCGGATCTTCGCGTTCGACGAGCTGCTGGCCAAAGAAATCATGGTGCCCCGTACCGATATGATCTGCTTATACACGAATAATACGCTTGCGGACAATCTGGAGATCATCCGCAAGGAACAATATACAAGATTTCCCGTCGCGCTGGAGAGCAAGGACAACATCGTCGGCATGATCAATACCAAACAGTTGTTCCTCTCCTACGACGCAAACAAAGAATTCGACTTCAAGAAGCTGATTCATCCCGTGCTTAGCGTATCCGAAGTGACGCCCGTCAAGATGCTCTTGAAGCGCATGCAGCAAGAACGCGTGCATATCGCGATTCTGGTCGACGAATACGGCGGCACCTCCGGGTTGATCACGATCGAGGATATTCTGGAAGAGATCGTCGGCGAGATTCGCGACGAATTCGATGCCGACGAACGCAAGGAAATCGAGCAGCTGGCTGACAATTGTTATCTGCTCGACGGCAAGGTGCTTCTTGACGAACTGGAGGCACTGGCCGGCAACCACTTTGACGAAGACGACGTGGACACGATCGGCGGCTGGTTGTACAGCAAGCTGCAAGATCCCAAGCCGGGCAAGGAATACTTGCACGAGAACCTGAAATTCATCATTCGCGAAACAAGCAAAAACCGGATCCGCAAAATCGAGATGCAAATCGAGCAAGCGGAGCTGGAAGGCGAAACGGCTTAATGAACGACGAGCAGCGGGGCAGCCTGCGGTCTACGGACCGCGGACTGCCCCGCTTTATGTTTTCATTCGTTCTCTTTGGCCGTCATTTGCTTTACGACTAATTTGAAGACGGCCGTCTTGCTGCCCATGGAAGATACGTAACGTTCGACATGCGTGCTTGTCAGTCGCTCCGGATGATAGCCCGGCGCGTACTTGTCGAGCATGGCTTGCATCGCTTCGGTTGCCTCCGCCAGACCGGCGACGGTCTCGATTCGGCCGAACGCCATAACGCTCATATAG
>JAQSXN010000331.1 GCA_029256665.1 Paenibacillus sp. | reverse complement strand
CGACCGATGGCGCGCTTATGCTGGCGAGCTTCTCGAGCTGGAAGCCTGGCTGCTTAATGATACGCCCGATGATTATCAAGGCTTGAAGCTAGTCGCGACTCTTCGGAACGAAACCGAGGATTACGCTTCCTTCGAGCTTGAAGCAGACATCGGCAGTGTCAATTCCGCCTATGTGGGCTCCGTGCCGTTTGTCATGCCGACGGTTGATGGACGCCGCACGCTCCAAGCCGACATTTCCCTATTTAATCGTTCCGGAGAACTGGTCAACAGCGAGCGGTTCGATATCGAGGTATTCCCAAATAACCTTAAGCTCGCAGATGGCGAACCTGAACCTGCAGCCGCGGTACATGCGGCAGCGATCGGAACCGCAGCGGAAGCGCTGCTCGCCGCAATGGGCTTGCCTTGCCGGACTTATGAAGCCGGCCTCCCTTTCGACGTGATCTTCTTATCTTCCGCCGAAGCGTTTCGTCTCCACGAAACCGAGATCGCGGGAAGGATCGAAGCGGGGGCAAGGGCGATCATCGTTCCGGACGAGGGAGGCGAAGCCGAATGGCGCATCGGAGATATCGCCGTGCGGCAAGAGAAGACGGGCAGCCTGTATACGCTAGCCTTTGACGAAGCGGATGTGCGGCTCGAGCTATTTGGGTCTTCCGATTTCCAATTCTTTTATAACCAAACCTTGGACCGGATAGACGCTCTGACCGGATGCGGGTGGCACTCGGAGTCCATGTCGCCGCTGCTTTATGCGTACGCGAAGCCGAAAGGCGGGACCCGATCGGGCGGAGCGCCCAAACGCAGGGTGCCTGTCGTCGGCTCGGTCCGGTACGGTCGCGGCGAGCTGCTCTTTGTGGGACTTCGCCTCGAAGGACGGCTGGGCTGCAACCCGCCGCTTGACCTGCTCCTGCAAGAGCTGATTGTCGGCCGCGGGCAAGGAAGAGGAGAGTTAACGATTCGAGAAGGAGGCGGAGGAGTATGAAAGCCATTGAGATAAGCCCGTCTTACGATGTGTCATGGACGCTGGACACCGGATATTGTCATGACGGGATTCCGTTGTCGAACGGCGTGTTCGGCGCGCTGATCTGGTTCCAGGACCAGACCGTTATGATGACGATTAATCGAGCCGATTATTGGGATCATCGCGGCGGAACGATCTGGCGGGACGATTGTACGTACGGCCATTTGAAATCGCTGCTGGAGAGCGGCGATTTCCAAGGCGCGCGCGAGCTCTTTCCGACTACGCTGATGAACGGCAAGGAGAAACGGCCGACGCGGCTTGCGATGGGACGGATCGAAGCGAGGCTGAAGCCGGACGTGGAATTGGTTTCGGCTCACCTGCATATGAACGAAGGCGAGGTCCGGTTGGTGTGCCGTCTTGGCGAACGCGAGCATGTTATCGATCTTGCCGTTTTGATCGATAAGCCGATGCTGCTGCTCTCGGGCGGCGAAGAGCTGTTCGAGAGCATAACGCCCGTACCGTCATATGCCTTCGAGAAAACGAAGGCATACTTCGACGACTTCGGGATTCCGGCCCCGGAAGCAATTGAAGACGGCTGGGTGCAGGCGCTGCCGGAGGATCCGGCATGCGCCGTAAGGATGAGGCAGCGCGGGGGAACGCTTGCGATCGCCGCGGAATACGGCGTTGATCCGGAGCAGGCAAGACAAGCGGCAAGCGCGCTGCTGGATTCGGTTTCCCCCTCAGACGGAGGGTATGCCGCCGCAACAAGAGAAACAAGAGAGCGCTGGCGGGCATTATGGCGGCAGGCGGCGGATATCTCATTGCCCGACGCCGAGATTGAACGCTTGTATTACTTGGGCATCTACCGGATGTTAGGCAATTCCATGCCGGGCAGGATCGCGCCGACGCTGCAAGGCCCTTGGGCGGAGGAATACCGGAATCCGCCATGGAGCTGCGACTATCACTTCAATATTAACGTTCAACAATGCTTATGGCCGGCATACGGTTCCAATTTGCTGGACAGCCTGAAGCCGCTGTTCTCCATGATCGATGGCTGGAAGCCGACGCTGGCGCTGAACGCCAAACGTTTCGTCGGCATCGATGACGGATATATGCTTGGCCATTCGGTGGACGACCGCGGCCGTCCGGTCGGCGGCATGTGGACAGGGACGATCGATCAGGCGAACACCTCGTGGGTCGCCCAGATGATGTGGCAATACGCCCGGTACGCCGGAGACGAGGCATACTTGCTGGACGAAGTGTATCCGTTCATGAGCAAGGCTCTCCGTGTCTTCAGGGAAATGATGGAGACCGAAGGGGAGCGCTATTCGCTGCCGGTAACCGTTTCGCCGGAATTCGGCGGCTCGTCGCAAGCCGGACTCGGCCGGAATTCGACCTTCTTTCTCGTCAATGTCCGCTTTTTATGCGAAAAGCTGCTGCAGCTCGACGAGAAGTACGGAATCGATCCGGATACCGCAGCCATGGCGACCGACATCCGCGAGAAGCTGCCGCCCTACACGGCCGGACCGCGGCAATTCCAAGAGTTCGGCACGAAGCCCGGACTCGAGCTGTATCTGTGGGAAGGACAGCCGCTCACCGAATCGCACCGCCATCATTCTCATTTGGCCGGCATCTTTCCCTTCGACACCATCCAAATGGACGATCCCGCGCAGAAAGAAGCCGTCTCGAACGCTTATAAGTCATGGATCGACAAAGGCATGGGGCGATGGGCCGGCTGGTCGATGCCTTGGGCTTCGATCTTGCACAACCGGATGGGCCGTGCGGATATGGCGCTGCTTTCTCTCCGCCTGCTGAGGGAGGTGTTCATGATGCCGAGCTACGCGACCAGGCATAACGCCAACTATGAAGGCTTCTGCCAGTTTAACGGGGGCGATACCATGCAGGCGGAGGCTTCCATCGCCGCGGCGGCGGCCGTACTGGAAATGTACGTGCAATGCGTCAGAGGAACTGTCCGGGTGTTCACGGGGTTGTCCCGGCGATTCAAAGACGCCTCGTTCGCGGGCATCCGGGCGGAGGGAGCGTTTCTGCTGTCGGGAAGCAAAGCAGGCGGAAAGGTGCAGAGCGTTACCGTGTACAGCGAACGCGATGAAACGATCCGTCTCGTCAATCCATTCGGAGGAAGGGCGTTGATCCGCAAGGACGGGGCTGTTGTCGAGACGGACGAGGCGATCATTAGCCTTAAGCTCCGCTCGGGCGAAAGCGTCACGCTCGAGTCGGGAGTCCGGTTGGTTATTCAATCTTCATAATGAAGCACCAAAGATAAACATAGCGGGAGGAAATGGATTTGAGCAACCATGTATCGATTACAAATCTAAGAGTGGAACATAGAAGCAATCCACTAGGCATTGATGTAGAGGCGCCGCGTTTTAGTTGGATGATGAAATCCGCCGAACGCGGACAGAAGCAATCTGCTTATCAGATTCTAGTAGCAACCATGCCGGAGAAATTGGCGGAAGACGCTGCTGATTTGTGGAATAGCGGAAAAGTCGATTCCAATGATTCGGCAGCGATCGCCTATAAGGGCAAGACCTTGCAGCCATCGACTCGCTATTACTGGACGATTAACGTGTGGGATCGGAATGGTCAAATGGTTAAAGTAAACGATGAGGCCTATTTTGAAACGGGATTAAGATCAACAGATGGGATAACGGGCTGGGACGGAGCCAAGTGGATCGCGATGGACGGCAAGCAGCCTAAAAGCTCCGGGGCGCCGATGTTTAGAAAAGAAACGAAGTTGAACGGGGCGATCAAGCAAGCCAGATTATATATTTCGGCTTTGGGCGTATATGACGCCTATATCAACGGGCATAAGCTTGGGATTGTCAAAGAAGATGGCAGTTGCATCTACGAGCTTATGCCTCCGGGATGGACGAACTTCGACCAGACCATTAACTACATGACGTATGATGTTACCCCTTTCTTAAAAGCCGATGTGGCAACGCTAGCCGTTACGCTAGGAAATGGATGGTGGAATGGCCGAATTTCCAAAGCGCCATCTCCCGAAAAACAAACGGTGTATTATAACGATGAGCGGAATGATTTGGGGTTATTATGCAAGCTGTTGATCACATATGAAGATCATACGACGCAAGCGATCGTGACCGATATCGATTCCGGCTGGAAGGCGACGGACTCCGGTCCGGTAAGAACCGACGATATTTATGACGGCGAATCGTATGATGCAACGATGGAAAAGGAAGGTTGGTCGGAAGCCGGTTTTGACGATACACAGTGGCGCGAGGTCAAGCAGCATGATTATCGAAGCACCTTCCCGAATGCAAAAGTGACATCGTATCATGGTCATACCGTGCAGATTATCGATGGTTTGGACCGCGTCCCTCAAGGAATTACCGTATATACCGATGTTGTCAATAATGAAGCTGGCGCAATCAGCAGGGGAGAAGTCAAAGTCGATCATGCTAGAAGCGTTTCTGACTTAGAGGTTGCCAAACGAAGTGCTGTAACCATTGCTTCAGGTGATGTTGCAATCTATGATTTAGGACAAAATATGGTCGGCATTCCGAGGATTACGGTCCAAGGCAAGCAAGGGACTCAAATCAGAATTCGTTATGCTGAAATACTGAATGATGACAGCAATGGCGCAGACGGTCCGGTTGGCTCGATATACACTGCGAATTTGCGGAATGCGAAAGCATCGGATTATTATACGTTAAAAGGATCCGCGATGGGGGAAACCTATCAACCAACCTTAACTTATCATGGGTTTAGATACGTTGAAGTTGCTATTGCCCGGGGCGAATCCGTGCGGATTAAAAGTTTGACGGGTAAGGTGGCCATGTCGGCCCTTCCGGAAACGGGGAGTATTGAAACGTCGCATCCGGATATCAATCAGCTTTACAACAATATTATGTGGGGGCAACGCGGTAATTATCTGTGGATTCCAAGCGATTGTCCGCAAAGAAACGAACGCGTAGGCTGGTCGGGCGATACGCAGTTATTTGCCAATACCGCTCTATATAATATGGATGCGGCCCTCTTTCTCGAGAATTGGATGGATATGCTGGCAGAAAATCAAGATACGTATGGGAACGGCGCGTTTACATCGACGGCTCCGAGCGGAAGGTACGCGAACTTCAGAGGTTTTGCCGGCAACGGCGGTTGGGCTGACGCGGGCATTGTCGTACCGTGGACGGTATGGCAGATGACCGGGGATATGACGATCATAAGCAAAAATTATGAGGCAATGAACCGTCATATGGATTGGATTTACGAACAGACAGGCGAAACGTATAGAGGGACGGGAAGTATCGGGGACTGGTTGAACTTCCAAGGAACGGACCGGCAGCTCATGAGCGATGCTTATTATGCATATGATGCCAAGCTGATGGCGAGCATGGCTGAAGTTATCGGGAAAAAGGATGACGTGCGGAAATATGAAACCTTGTTCGAAAA
>JAQSXN010000330.1 GCA_029256665.1 Paenibacillus sp. | reverse complement strand
AGATGCGCGCTGAAGGCTCCTCCCGCCAGCGAGTGGCTGAAAATCATGGAGTTATCGATCGAAGCGATTCCGCCCGTAACCGCATATACGCTGGCATGTCCGACTTCCTCGCCGTCGGCGAAAATGCCGTCCGCGTCCTGCAGAATGCTGCCCGAGCCAGATCGAACGAACTTTAGCGCCGGTTGATCGTTAAGGTCCGGATTGGCGGCTGCGTATACTGGCCTGTTGCGACCGCTAATCGCCGCATTGCTGCCGTCATTGGCCAAATGATGGCCATTGCCGCTGCTATCCAGCCAGGCGGCCACTTGATCGCCCGCCAACGTCACGTTGTCCGCGTCGGCCTTGAGCCATAGCCGAAGCGCGGAAGCGTCGACGCCTCCCGGCGTACCCGCTCCCGCCGCGTGTAAGGCTGCCGCAGGCAGCGCCGGGATCGTGCCTGCCGCCAGCATCGCCGCAAGCGCCAGCCGGATCGCTTTGCCGGCTCCCCCGTTTGTCCCGCGCATTCCGAATAATCGACTCCGATTCAATGATAATCCCCCTCGTTTCCCGTGGCGCGTACGCCCGGTTTATCCATCGCGAGCGCCTCCGGTCCGCCGAGGCTCTCATTCCCTTTATATCGAAAGCGGCTGCCGTTATAAATCGTCAAAAGCTAAAACCGCCTCTAATTTGACGACTGTCCATCCGCAATTTCGAAAGAGAGTCTTTATTTTTTAAGTTTTCAAGGTTGTTTTACTTTTTGACACTATGGGGGGCCAGCGAGACCTTACATAATAGAGGGGGAGCATCCTTTTCGCAAATAAAGGAAAAGCCGAGTTATTCGTCGAATCAAGTACCTTCTATTCCGAGAGTCATGGGAGGCAGAACCTATGGGGCCAACACGAAGTCGATGGACGAACTACCTCAAGCAGCCGGGACGCAAAGATCGAAGCGTATTCATGACCTGGATGCTTTCTTACATCTCCGTACTACTCGTGCCGATTCTAATCAGCGGGGTCATATACGGGGCGACGCTAAGCGTCGTGAAGACCGAGATGAACCGGGCCAACCAATCGATCCTTCTTCAGATGGAGCAGGCGATCGACAATCAGTTCAAAGGAATAGAGAGCCTAAGCCTCGAGGTAGGACTGAACAGGCGAATATCGGAATTCATGACGATAGGCTCGGCGCTTGCGGATTCGGACCATTACGCGATTTACCAAATCGCCAACGATCTTCGCGTTTACGAGATCGCCAACGATTTTATCGAACGAATCTATATCTACTATATAAACAGCGATACGGTCCTGGCCCGCAACAATCGGATGAACAGCCAGGCGTTGTATGGGGAGCTCCGTTTCTCCGAGAACATGACATACGAGTCGTTTAAGGCATTCTTTGACCAGTGGTATATCAAGGGCTATCAATCGGTAGTGGTTCCGGAAGGAAAAGGATGGAGCCCCGCGGTTATGTTCGCGCAGTCCGTGTCGCCGTCTATCCCGGGACAGCCCGGCGCCGTGCTGTTATTCATGATCGACCAAAGCAAGCTGCTGGAGCAGGCGTCCGTGCCGGATGAAGGAACGATCCTGATTCTCGACGAACAGAACCGGACCATCGCCGCGACGAGCGATCCTTTGGCTCCGCCTATCGTAAAGTATGGAGATATGCCGGAAGAAACGGGCCAGCTGGAGATCGAAGCCGACGGGCGCTCGCTCGTGGCCTCCTACACGACTTCGTCGATTACCGGCTGGAAATACGTGATGACCTTGCCGGCAGCGGTGTACCATCAGAAGATGAACGTGGTGGAGCAATTGACGATCGCCAGCATATTGCTCTGCCTTATCGTGGGAGGCGGGGTTACGTACTGGCTGCTTAGACGGAACTACATGCCGATCCATGCGCTCATCCAGAGTCTGTCCTTTAAAGCAGGCGTTCCGTTCTACAAGGGCTCCAACGAATATTCCTACCTGACGAACGCGCTGAACAGCACCTTCCAGGAGAAAGAAAAATTGAATTACAAGCTGAATCAGCACAACAACACGCTCAGGTCCCACTTCCTTCAGCGGCTGCTGAAAGGACAGCTGGACAGCCACATTCCGCTGCACGATTCGTTCGAGGCCCATGACCTTGCGTTCCCGTTCGACGGCTTTTCCGTCATGTTGCTGCGCATCGAGCATTTCGGGAAATTCCAGAGAGAAGACGAGGAGCAGACTCGCAACCGCAAACTGCTGCTCTTCTTGATCGCAAACGTGGTGGAGGAGGTCGCGCGCCATTCCGCAAGCGCTTACGCCGTGGAGCTGGATCATCAATTGCTTGCTTGCATTGTCAATCACAAGAAGGTCGAGCCCGAGCAGCACAGGTCCGATCTGGAGCGGATCGCAGAGGAAACGATGACCTTTATCGCCCATCATGCCCATGTGCAGCTGGCGGCGGCCGTCAGCTCCCAGCAGGAAAGCGAATACGGTATTTTTCAAGCATTCAATGAAGCGGTTGAGGCCATGGAGGTTCGGATCGTCGCAGGCGGCGGAGGGATGATTCATTATGCGGAGTTGGGAGGAAGCGAAGGGCAAGGGGCGGTTCCGGGCTACTTCTATCCGCTAAACGCGGAGCAGCAGTTGATCGCCATGGTGCGAGAGGGTCAGCTCGAGAAGGCGAAGACGTTCATCGGGGAGCTCGTTCGCAAAAACGTGACGGCCGAGTCGTTCTCGTTCCACACCGCCAAATGTTTGATGTTCGACTTGATGGCCACGCTGCAGAAAATCATCGGCGAAATTCGTTCGGCGAATAAAGCGGATGTGCCGGACGGCGTGCGCGCCATCGAACGGCTGATGCAATGCCAGACCGTGGGGGAGATGCGCGGCCAGCTCTTCGAGCTGCTGGAGCTTCTATGCGCCTACGTCAACGATAACCGCGAATTCAGCAGCAACCCGCTGGTCGATAAAGTAATGAAATACGTCAACGATTATTATAAGGACGAGAATTTGAACATCTCCATGATCGGAGAAGCCTTCTCGATGACGCCTTCCTATATTTCGAAGCTGTTCAAGGAATCGACGGGCGAATCCCTTCTGGATTATATCAACAAAACGCGGCTGGCCCAGGCCAAAACGCTGCTTGTCGGAGAGAAGTACACCGTCGGAGAAATATCGCTTATCGTCGGTTATAACGACGTTAACACCTTCCATCGCATCTTCAAAAAATTCGAAGGCGTAACGCCCGGCCGCTACAGAGAAATCAAGTAGCCCTCCGGGCTTTTCTTTTCCGCAAATCAAGGGTGGAGTTGCGGTTTTGGAGGTCGCGTTTTCGAGGAATTGCGGCATGTTTTAGATTTTGACAATGGTTAGCCGCGCCGAATCGGCGTTACGATGAGAGCGGGTTCACGAGAGCCCGAACGAGAAGAATGGAACGGAGGGGCACAATGGCAAACAATCGTATTGGAAGAAAGCCCGAATGGCGGAAGCTCGGAATGGGGATCGTCCTGACGCTGTCGCTCGTCCTTGCCGCATGCTCGGGTAATGCGGGCAACGAAAACGGCAAGACAACGGAACCAACTCAGAGTCCCGGCAATTCCGGAAGCAACGAAGAGGTCAAAGAGAATGAGGGGGCTAAGCCGGTCTATCCGCTGGATACGAAGGAGAAGTTTTCCTATTGGGGGGCGATCAACGGCAATCTGGTTACCTTCACGACCAATTTGGCGGAAGCCCCGATCGGCAAGGCTATCGCGGAAGCGACCGGCGTAAAGGTCGAGTACATCCATCCGACCGAAGGGCAGGAGCTGGAGCAATTCAATTTGTTGATCGCCTCCACCAAGCTTCCCGACGCGATGGAGTATACGTGGACCAGCTACCCGGGCGGCCCGGAGAAAGCGATCGCGGACGGCGTTATCATTCCTCTTAACGATTTGATCGACAAACACGCTCCTAACCTGAAGAAAATACTGGAGGCCGACCCGGAGCTCGACAAGATGGTGAAGACGGACAGCGGTCAATATTACGCGTTCCCGATGCTGCGCAATACGGAGGGAGTCGTCTTCCGGGGACCGATTCTTCGCAAGGATTGGCTGGACGAGCTGGGACTGGCGGTGCCCGTCACCATAGACGACTGGCATGCGATGTTAACCGCGTTTAAAGAGAAGAAGGGCGCGACGGCTCCTTTGTCCGCGCAATATGCCAATAAGATGAACCTGCAGGACGCGTTCTACGGCGCGTACCGCACTTCCCAGGATTTCTATATCGACGACGAGGGCAAGGTTCGATACGGTCCGCTCGATCCTCAGTTCAAGGACGTGATCGCGCTGTTCCGCCAGTGGTATTCGGAAGGGCTGATCGACAAGGACTTCCCGATCGTCGAGCGCGATACGCTGGACAAACGGATATTGAACGGCGAGACCGGCGCAACGGTGTTCCTGCTGGGCGGAGGCATGGGCAGGTGGCTGGAATCGGCCAAAGCGCAGACGCCGGAGTTTGATCTCGTGGCGGCGCCGTATCCGGTATTAAACGCGGGCGAGAGACCTTTCACCGGGCAACGCGACTTCAAGTACAATCCGAAGGCAAGCGTGGCGATCACGACATCCGCGCAGAATCCGGAGCTTATCGTCAAGTGGCTGGACTTCGCGTATAGCGAGCAAGGCGCCATGATGTACAACTTCGGCATCGAAGGAGAAAGCTACACGATCGAGAACGGCGTTCCGACGTTTACCGATACGATCATGGCCAACGAGAAATACAACTCGCAGCAGATGCTGTCGCAATATACCGTTCCGAACGGGCCTTATCCCATGCACGAAGAGAAATCGACCAATACGTTCCCGCAGCAGGACGAAGCGGTCAAGGTATGGTCGGAGACGGACGCGGCCAAGCACATCCTGCCCGCATTCATAACGCCTACCGTGGATGAGAGCAAGCAGGTCGCGCAGACCATGACCGCGGTCAATACGTACATGGAAGAAATGTTCATTAAGTTCGTGATGGGCAACGAGCCGCTAGATAAGTACGACGGTTTCGTCAAGCAACTGGAGGAAATGGGCGTACGGGACGTTATTACCATCTATCAAGGCGCCATGGATCGATACAACAACAGATGACGTCATGCGCCTTCGCGGAGCGGCCATCGGGCTGCAGCGAAGGGGAAGGGGATGGCCTTGCCATTCCCCTTCGATCAGCATGCGCAGGGGAGGAGTAGAAGATGGCGCATTTCAAGCCGGGACAAGGCGCAGCCTCGCATGCCTTGCGTCTGCCGGTTCAAATCTTGAAGGACATCGTCAAGAACAAATATTTGTACGTCATGTTGGCTCCCGTCTTGGCGTATTTCATTATCTTTCAGTATATTCCCATGTACGGAGCCATTATCGCGTTCAAAGAGTTTAATCCCAGGCTAGGAATTGGGGGCAGCGATTGGGCCGGACTTGCGCATTT
>JAQSXN010000329.1 GCA_029256665.1 Paenibacillus sp. | reverse complement strand
AGAGCTGGGCTTGTGGGGGAATTGGGGCGAGCATCATATTTGGCCGGATAAGCTGTCCGACAACACCGACCGGATCCCGCTCGCCTTCCAGACGGCGCTTGGCAACGCGGCTTCGCAAGCCTTCCAGAACAAGAAGGTTCAAGTCCGGTATCCCGACACGTTCCAGAACTTCAACTTCGGCTTTCTCTGGGATTCCTTCGCTTTGATCGACGATTTGTCGGGAGGAGAAGGCATTGTCGCGAGAGATGTGTGGAGAACGCAAGTGAACGGCGGCGAGGTGGCCTACGATTGGGGGCAAAAGCATATCCAGCCGGGCGATTCCCCGAACGACACGCTAAGCGATCCGAACCACCGCAACTACGTCATCGACTGGATCAAAAAGACGCATACGACCAGCCTGGGCTGGATCGATCTGTACGATGCCGGCAACTCCGCCGTCTCGCAGGGAGCGGCTTTGATGCAGAAGGAATTCGGTTACCGGTTCGTCGTCAATCAGGCGACATTCTCCGGCAATGTAACGCCTGGCAGTACGATGAACGTATCGTTCCAGGTCGTGAACAAGGGCTCTGCGCCGTTCTACTATAACTGGCCGGTCGAAGCCAGCTTGCTGCGGAGCGATCGGACGGTCGCTTGGAAGGGGATATTTGGCAACACGGACATTCGGAACTGGATGCCGGGCGACGACTGGAACAGCACGACGCGCCAATACAACCAAGCGCCTGCCGTTCAGCAGGTGAACGGCGCCTTTACGATTCCTTCCAACATGCCTGCCGGTACGTACACCTTGGCGTTATCCATTCTTGACCCATACGGGTATAAGCCAAGCGCCAGATTTGCCAACACGAACTACTATACGGGCGGCAGAACGCCGCTGGGCAAAGTGGGAATCGGCATGGATCCCGCCAATCAGAACATCGGACCGTTCGACTTGCTTAAGACCGACAACACGCTATCGTACAACCTGACCCAGACGGCATATGACGGCGGATACAGCGGCGGCGGAGGAAGCACGGATACGCAGGCGCCGAGCGTCCCGGGCAATCTGGCCGTTAGCGGGACGACTACTAGCAGCGTCAGTCTGACCTGGTCGGCTTCCACCGACAACGTGGGCGTGACCGGATACGATATTTACCGCGGCGGCACGCTCGCCGGCTCTTCGACAGGCACTTCCTTCACGAGTAGCGGGCTTAGCCCGAGCACGAATTATACGTTCACGGTCAGAGCTAAGGACGCGGCTGGGAACGTGTCCGCCGCAAGCAGCTCCCTTAGCGCGACCACGAACGCTTCCGGAGGCGGCGGCACCGGTACGGCATACGAAGCGGAGGCCTCGGGCAATACGCGGACTGGAGCAGCTGTGGTTTCCATATGCGGTACATGCTCGGGCGGTTCGAAGGTCGGGTATGTCGGGAACAATGACGGCACGCTGCAGTTTAACGGCGTTAACGCGTCTTCGGCAGGCACGTATACGATGACGGTTTCTTACTTGAGCGGCGAAGCGCGTTCCGCGCAGCTGCGCGTCAACGGAGGCTCGGCCGTCACGCTTAATTTGCCAAGTACCGGTGGCTGGACGACGGTGGGTACCGTTCAAACGCAGGTACAGCTGAATGCGGGCAATAACACGATTCATCTCTCCAACCCGGCGGGCTGGGCGCCAGACTTTGACCGCATTCAGATTAGCGGCGGCGGAGGAGGAGGCGGCGATACGCAAGCGCCAACCGCGCCGGCGGGCTTGAGTTCGCCTGGCAAAACAACGAACAGCGTCAGCTTGACATGGACCGCTTCGACGGACAATGTCGGCGTTGCGGAGTACGCGATCTACCGGAACGGGAATCAAGTCGGCACTTCCACTACTACTATCTATACGGATAGCGGATTAACGGCAAGCACGGCATACGCGTATACGGTGAGGGCCAAAGACGCGGCAGGCAATCTATCGGCAGCCAGCGCAACCCTTAACGTCACCACGAATGCCGGCGGCGGCACGACCGGCTTGCTAGTGGATAACTTCGATGGTTCGCCGAGCTGGGCAGGATCCAACGATCTCGGCAAGTGGACCGGCGCGAACGGATTCGTGAACGGGTCTGGCGTCATTGAAACCGGGGCTTTGAAGCTGCAATACAACAACGACGGCTGGTTAGGCTCGGAGGTCGCCCAAAACGTCGGCTCCTACTCGAAGCTGATCATTCGCGTCAAAGGCGCAAGCGGCGGGGAACAAAATCATGTCCATGTGACGCTCGGCGGAGTGACCCAAACGTTGGCGGCTTTCAGCGGGGATACGATCACGACCGCCTACAAAAACATCGAAATCGATTTGGCGGCCAAAGGCGTCAATCGCACTAGCCCGGGGCAGCTGGAAATGTCCTTCTGGCATGGAGGGAACAGCACGGTCTGGATCGACGAAATTCGGTTCGAATAAGAGGATGAGAACGCAGACAGAATGATCATCGCGTGCTTCTAAAGGGAATCCGGCGCGGAACAAAAAGCCAGGGGCTGATTACTCAGTCTCTGGCTTCTTTGTTCGCGGATAGCAGCAACCGGCGACTCTCGGCGGTCAGCTTGGGGCAGGTCTCGCAATAGACAGGCTTTTCTTTCCCGGCGAGCCTGTAGGCAAGGCAACAATATGCGCGTACATAGACAGGTGGCCCTTGCCATAGCGGGTCTTGGAATTCGACGTAACCGGCAGGACCCAATGGTTCCGCAGAGGCTAGAGTCTTCCAGTCTTGAAGAACAAGCTCCAGCCTATTCGGACTTAGGCTAAGTCGATTAGATGACCTGACGTCGGTCAAACTGCCGTACAAGCTGTACGTATTGTGTCCCACGAGAGACCACATGACGGTCTCGTTCGCCCCCGTGCAGGCAGAAACGGTTTTAATAATCGGAGCCAGATGCTCTCTCAGCCGATCCATGTAACGAGCAGCGAAGGTCGAACGTTCGGCGCCTTCCAACCCTTCCCGGCTCGCCGGCTCCGCCGCATAGAGCATCATGCCTCGATCGGCCAAACGGAGCTTGACGTTCTCATGCGCCAATTCGAGCGGGATATCGTATAAGCTGAATGCGGCAAGCGCGCCTCTTGCCCATACGGAATATCGTTTGGCGAACAGGGTGCCCGTCACATGGCGCTCGGGATGCCCCAGCGCGGCGGCTTGCCGATCCAGAATGCGGACCAACGAGGTTTCGCTAATCAGGTCGCTGGCGGAATAAGGGTAGTCGGAGTCGGGGCCGGGCTCTAGACGAATGGCAAAATAATGAAGAAGGGAGGCCGCGGCCTCCCATGATGCGCGATCCTTCTCCTCGGTCATCTATTCGATCATCCGGAGCAATTCGTCCAGAAGCTCGCCGCGACCGATCACGCCCCATCCCTTGAAGAGCCAGAAGGAGTCCGTCTCGTAGACATTGCCGTCTTGTACGGCAGGGAGGTTGCTCCATAGCGACGTATCGTTCATGCGCTTCAAGTAATCGCCGCCGTTAGGATCTACCTCCAGCACCAGGCGATCGGCGTTAAGCTCAGGCAAGGACTCCAGCGAGAGATCTACCCGCTGCTCCTTGGGCGTCAGACCAGCCGGTTCGAAGCCCAGTTCCCGGTATAGGAAGACATTCGTGGGATGTCCTTCCTGCGCGTAGATTTGCACGGTGTCTTTTCTAACTCTGAGATAAGCAAGCCGCTTGTCCGCCAGTCCGTCCACCTTCGCTTTGACCTCGGCGACTTTCGATTGAAGCTCGCTTACGACGCGTTCCGCCACGTCCGTCTTGTCGTACATGCCAGCGATGGTCATGAGGTCGTTAGTCCAGTCTTTTTCGTAATCGAGCCACTCCGAGCCTAGCACGATCGTCGGAGCGATTTTGTTAAGTTCCTCGTAAGTCGTCTCGGCCGTGCGGCTCTCGATTAAGATAACGTCGGGCTCCAGCGCCACGATGGCTTCGAGATTAGGACTGTCCGCCGAGCCCACCAGCGCCACGCCTTCCAACTGATCGGCCAAATAAGGGAGGTAGTCCCCGCCGTACCGGGTCTCGACGTTTACGCCGACCGGCTTCTCTCCGATGGCTAGCAAGTGGTCGATATAAGCGGCAGAAAGGACGACGATCCGTTCGATCTTGGCCGGAATTTCGCTCGTTCCTTGAAGATGGGCGATGCTGCGCGTTGTTGGCGTATCCGCGCCTCGGGCTGGCTCGCTCGCAGGCGGATTGGCGGATTCGGGTACCGCGTTGTTGCCGCCGCATGCGGCCAGCATCAGGATAAGGACGGATAGCAGGATCCAACCGGCCTTTTTGGTTTTGGAATCTTTCATATTTTTCTTCTGCTCCTCTGTCTAGTAATAATAATCATTATCATTGTAAGAGCGGAAGCAAAAGACTACAATGGATCATATCCCTCAATTCCGTTGCACAAAATCACCTTCGGGCAGCTTCAGCTGGCGCGCGATCCTCCGAACGGCCGATAGCCGGCCCGCCGGACCTAACGTTCGGAAGAACAGATCGCCCGCCTCGTATACCCGTCGGTCAAGTACGGCAGGCAGCGCTCTCCAGGTTTCCGATTGCAGCAACAACGCTAACCGTGCCTTCGCCTCCGCCGTGGGATCCGTCATGAGGAAGATATGATCGGGCCTGATGCCAGCCCACTCGCCGAGCGGATAGTCGATCCATGACCTCGACTGGAGACCATCGGGCAACCCGAATCCCAGGTCGCCGTGAAGGAGCGAGCCTGTCTGATTGGACGCTCCATATACTCGATAGAACGCACCGCACACCCGAACGAAGCACGCCGTCTGATTTCCCCATTCTTGCGCTAGCCTGTCGCGAATGCCCGATTTGACCGATGCATACCGTTCCAACCACTGCCGCGCTTCGCGTTCCTTGCCGAATAGATGGCCGATGTGCCTCAGCATCTCGCCATAATCGTTGGAATGTTTTAGAGTGGCCATCGGCGCGATGGAATGAAGCGACGCGTCCTCTTTCAGTCGATCGCTCGTTAGAATCAGATCCGGCTTCGACCGGAGCAGCTTGCCGTATTCCGGATTGGCGCCGTCCAGCCAAATTCTCTCTCCGTTTTTATGTTGGCGGCTGTCGGAGTCGAAGGCGGTCGAGACGCGGCTCGCGTAGGACAACGCGGCGACCGGCCTTAGACCCAAAGTCGTCAAATAATCGTCGAGGCCGTAATAGATCGTGGCTATGCGATTGTATTTGTTCTTAATATATAGAGTAGGCGCCACGCCTTCCGCCTTTTTGAACGCCCGGCTGAAGTAGTGCTCGTCCTTGTAGCCGACCTGACGCGCGATTTCCTTCATCTTGCCGCTGTCGAACAACAGCCGTTTCGCTTTGTCCATGCGCCGATGCTCGACGTATTGAAGAGGCGTCATGTTCGTACGGCGCTTGAAGGTGCGTATGAAATGGTTGACGCTAAGCCCTGCC
>JAQSXN010000328.1 GCA_029256665.1 Paenibacillus sp. | reverse complement strand
CAAAAAGTTCGGTTCTCAGTACCGAGAAGATTGCAGGCAGCTAGAAACTGAGGAACGGAGCGTAGCAGCGCTACGTGAGCACCTGCAATGTTTCCGGAGGAAACATACTTCGGAAGCATATGCTTAGGTTCGGCTGCCTGCAATATTCGACGTCGAATCCGCATCCTTGATTTACTTCGTAATGGGAAGCGGACTTTTTGAACGTCCGTCAAAATGAAAGTTCAAAAAGTTCGGTTCTCAGTACCGAGAAGATTGCAGGCAGCTAGAAACTGAGGAACGGAGCGTAGCAGCGCTACGTGAGTACCGGAAGGTTCGGCTGCCTGCAATATTCGACGTCGAATCCGCATCCTTGATTTGCTTCGTAATGGGAAGCGGACTTTTTGAACGTCCTTATTAGGGTTGGATGTATTCGTCTAGGGTGCTGGCGCACGACGAACATTGCACGCATACGCTCACTTTGCCGTCGAAGATCGTCTCGATCGTCCGGATGACTTGCAAATCCGGCTGTCTGGTGTGGACCGTTATTTGTTTCGGCGAAACGGAGATCAGCGAGCTGATGACCATATCTTCGATGTTCATTTCCGTCTCCAGCATCTCCGCCACGATTCGGTCGGCCGGCGGCTTCTGCTCCAGCGCCCGGAAGCTCTCGTCGTACATCGCGAAGTCATGTCCGCCTTTGTGCAGCAGATGGATAAGCGGCACTTTGGATTCCTGCATTTGGACAAAATATTTCAGCAGGGAAATAAACTCCTGATATTGTTTGTCTAGCACGTATTCGTCAAGCGCGTATTCGGCGATCTCCGCGAGTTCGTTGCGATAAGCCTGCAATCTGAATGTCGTAACCCCTTCGAGCGACATTTCGGTCTCCTCTTGCAAATACCGCTCCAAATCCTCGGCGATCTTGCCCCGGCGTCTCAGCCGATCGGCTTCGTGAAATTTGCCGCCAAGTCCTTCCCAATCTTTGCCCTGCAACAGATCGTGGCAATAACGTTCGATCACGGCCGTATCCATCGAAGGGTTGTTGCGATACTTGCGGCTAACGATGGTGGACAACATGACGGGCTCCAGCCTCTGGATCACGAATTCGGCAATGGCCCTCGATGCGGATCTATAGACAAGTCCTCCGTGAAGCTGCAGTTGAAATGCAGGAAGTACCGCCAGACATTTGATGGCTCCTTCGCTAAGCTCGTAACGAGCAATCTCGGCCGAGGCCAAAGCCGAATTCGCTTGAGCGTAGTTATGTAATTCCTCGTTGGTATGCTCCGTCATAAGCTGGAGCAGCTGTTCCGCGGAATCGTGAAGCTTCTCAGGTAATGACACTGTAAACAAGTCCATGCGCTCACCCCTTTCCTTCCGTTACAGTATATGGCCGGGGGGCGCGGGATATACAAAGAAGACATTGGCATGGGCCGCCAAGCACATGCTTCATTTAATATAGGTTATCAACGGTGACTAACGGTTTATGCATCCGCATTAACATGCAAAAAAAAAACCGGCTGCGCCTCAACGGCCGCCGGTTTCGGTATGCATCCTATCCTAAAAGAGCTATTTCCCTTAGTTCTGCATGACAAAGTCTTTGTCCGCTTTGTCCGTTTCGTGAAACATTCGCAAAATATTGTATTTCGTATCCCGCTGCGCCGGAACCTTGCCCGCCTCGCGGATCAACTGCAGGATGAGCTCGATGTTGACCTTGTGCGTCGTACCCGCCGCGGAGACGACGTTCTCCTCGATCATCGTGCTTCCGAAGTCGTTGCAGCCGTAAGAGAGCGACAGCTTGCCCATCTCCGGTCCCATCGTCACCCACGAGGATTGGAAGTTAGGGATGTTATCCAGCATGATGCGGCTCGCCGCAACTATGCGAAGGTATTCTTCGGGCTTCGCTTTCTCCAGCTTGAGGTTTGTGTTATCCGGCTGGAACGGCCACGAGATAAACGCCTTGAATCCGGGAGACGGATAACCCAACGCTTTGACTTTATCTTGTTCGTCGCGGATTCGGATCATATGAAGGGCGCGCTCTTCGATCGTCTCTCCGAGGCCATATACCATCGTAGCCGTCGTGTTCATACCATGCCGATGCGCGGAATTCATGACGTCCATCCAATCGGTCCAGGAGCCCTTCATCCGGCTGATCTTGCGGCGCGTACGGTCGTCCAGTATTTCGGCGCCGCCGCCAGGCAGCGAGTCCAGGCCGGCTTCGTGCAGCTGGGCCACCACTTCGTCCAGCGTCAACCCATCCGATACGACCTTCATCTTCTGAATCTCCGCTGGCGAGAAGGAGTGCATCGTAATATTCGGGAATCTGGCTTTGATTTTGCGCAGCAAGTCGGTGTAATACGTAAAAGGCAGATTCGGATTCGTGCCGCCCTGCATCAAAATTTCAGTGCCCCCAACGTCGACCGTCTCCTGGATCTTGTTCAGAATGACCTCGTCGTCGAGCACGTAGCCTTCCTTGGAGCCCGGCGCGCGATAGAACGCGCAGAAGCGACAATAGACGTCGCATACATTTGTATAATTAACGTTCCGGCCGACTACAAAAGTCGTGATCGGCTCCGGATGGCGTTTCAGCATGATTTGATTTGCGACATGGCCCATCTTCTCGATCTCATCGGATGCGAGCAGCTCCATGCCTTCCTCCAGCTCGATACGCTCGCCGCGCAAAGCTTTGTCTAATACCTGGTCAATCGCGCTCATTCGCCTTCCTCCCCACACGTGATAATGTAATACTTAATCCTATCACACATTCGCGAGGCTAGCCATCCGTCAGACCTCAGGCAATATGACAAAATAAAGACAGATGGCCGGGTAAACGCGATCGCGCTGCCCGGCCAAACGTTTGTTGTCTCCTACCGCAATAACCGGCGGCGCGCGGCAAACTGTACGGTTCCCGGATCGGGATACGCTTCGCGAATTGCTTCCGCGGAGGCCGTTCCCTTATCGCGGCAACATCACCTTGCTTTGAAGCGCCGCGCTTTCGATCGCTCCGAGCATCATTGCCACGCTATGGATATTGTCGCGAATATCCGTCTCCGAACGTTTGCCGGATATCAAGGCTTCGAACATCTCGTTCAAGCAAGCTTCGCGCCGTTCGGCGCCTTGCCAGTGTCTGCCGCCTTGCATGGGCGGTGCGAGCGCGCCCGAATCTACGTCTTCTATCAGCGTCTGATAACTGGCGTAATCGTCTCCGTTCCACAAAGCAGATCCTATCGTGCCCGTAATTCGCCAGTCGCCTTCCCACGACGTGGAGTGCCCGACCGCGCTCCAACTTCCGTTATAGGCGAACACCGCGCCGTTGCCGAACTCGAACACGCATGCAGCCGAGGCGTTGCCCGCATACCAGGATCCATCGGGGTTGAACTCGGCGGCGTATACGGCGACCGGCTCCGAACCGATTAAATATCTTGCGGCGTCGAACGTATGGATCGCCATGTCCAGCAACAGCGGATGGTCCATCGTCTCACGGAAGCCTCCGAAACGCGGGCCCAAGAAAAAATCCGCCTTCACGAATCCCGGCTTTCCAATGATGCCGGCATCCAGATCGCGCTTAAGCGACCGGATTTCCTTCGTGAATCTGCGGTTCTGCATAACGGCGCAGAATCGGCCGGTGCGTTCGGAAACTTCAATTAATCGCTTCGCTTCCGGCATGCTCGTCGCCATCGGTTTCTCCATCATCACATGGGCGCCTGACAACATCGCGGTCACTGCGTTGGACGCATGGCATTCCGGTATAGACGTATCCAGCAGCAGGTCGGCTCCGGACGCAGCCATCGCTTCTTCCACCGTACTGTATATGGGTAAAGCTAAACCGTGTCTGGCATTCGTTGCTTCCGCATTGGGAACATAAACATCGACAAGCCCGACCATTTCGACATCGGGACGCGCAAGCGCGTATTCCATCCAACGCCCGCCCATGCTGCCGCAGCCGGCAAGCAGAGTCTTAATCTTCACCGCTTCCCCTCCTCCCAGTCTGCTACAGCTTGCCGTTGCCGTATTGGATTCGCGGATTAGGCAGGTAATCGCCTCCGCGGCAACGCTTCAAATAACGGAGCGAGCTCACCTGCGCGGTCATCTCAAGCTCGTCCCGGAATACGGGATCATGCCTGCCCTCGATATCAATGCTGCCTTCGTAGCCGTTCTGCATCAGGATCGTCACGACATCGGCCCAATTGGTATCCCCGAAGCCCGGCGTACGGTGCCAGACGAACGGATGCGGACCGTGAATGCCGTGCTCCCGCACGACATCCCATGCGATCGTCGCGTCCTTGCCGTGCACGTGGAATATTTTCGGCGCCCATTTGCGCAGTTGCGGAATGGGATCGATCAGGCTGACCATCTGATGGCAAGGCTCCCATTGCAAGCCGACGTTATCATTCGGCAACGTCTGGAACATCATTTCCCACGCGGCGGGATTATGGGCGATGTTCCAGTCGCCCTTCTCCCAAGTTCCATGCATGTCGCAATTCTCGAATGCAAGCCGGACTCCTCGATCTTCCGCCCGACGGGCCAATTCGCCAAACACCTCGCCGAACTTCGACAAGGAGCTCGGAATCGGTTCGTCCGTAAGTCTCCCGGTGAAGCCCGTTACGAGATCCGTCCCGAACAGCCCAGCATGGTCGATAAGCCGCTCCCAACTCGCCACCGTATCGGCATTGTCGCCCGTCCCCGTGAGGGGATTGCCGAACACGGTCAGACTCGATATAATGGCCCCGGAGTCGCCGAGCTGCTCGCGCACCCGCTTGGCCTGCTCCGCCAGTTCGATCGCGCCCGTCGTCTGCCAATACGTAATGCCGAAGCTTTCGAAGCCGTGCTCCAGAAATTGCGGAATGACTTCCTCCGCGTATACGCCCTTCACCAACGTGCCGATCGGAAGCTGCTTCATAATTCCTGCCTCCCTTAATCCCATGCCAGGTACAGAGCCTGAGTGCCCTTGTCCGCTAGCCCGGCATCCGCGAGTCGGCCATACAGTTCTCTGGCCAGCGTCAGCCCCGGAAGCTCGATGCCCATTTCCGCGGCGGCATCCAGCGCGATTCCCATATCCTTGATAAAATGTTTGATGAAAAAGCCGGGCTCGAAATTGCCCGCTATGACGCGAGGGGCCAAATTCGAGAGCGACCAGCTCCCGGCCGCTCCCGTCTCGATGCTCCGGAGCACGTTGTCCAGCTCAAGTCCCGCATGTTTGGCGTATACGAGCGCCTCGCATACTCCGATCATATTGGACGCGATCGCGATTTGATTGACCATCTTCGTATGTTGTCCCGCTCCGGGGCCGCCTTGCAGCACGATATTTTTTCCCATGAGCGACAACAACGGACTGACCGATTCGAAGGCCGGCTTGTCGCCGCCGACCATAATGGATAACGTCGCATTGCGCGCGCCGATATCGCCGCCGGATACCGGGGCATCCAACGAGT
>JAQSXN010000327.1 GCA_029256665.1 Paenibacillus sp. | reverse complement strand
GCATTCATGGACTTATATATGCCAGACCTAAACGTACGCAAGCTAAGTTTACGTACACAACTATAAATGGCGATGATAAAGTTTATGAAAGCAATCCTTTCTACGAGCTCATCATTAGCGGCAACAATCTCGATGTATTTCATCAAGAAATCGGATTCAAGTATATTCGCAGAAAACAAGAAGCGTTAAACCGAATTGCTCGTCCATCAAGGAAAATGGAGAAGTTTATGACCAAGGTCAAAAAACTGACCGAATCGGACGAGGAAACTCCAGTTTTCGATATCCATGAGCCAGAGACAAATTCTTTGATTGCTGACGGTATCGTCGTTCATAATTGCGGTGAACAAGGACTACCCGGCTGGGGCGTATGCAATCTGTCCGCGATCAACCTGTCGAAGTTCCACGATGCCCAGCGCAACGACGTCGATTGGGAAGAGCTGGGAAGCGTGACCCGCGCCGCCGTTCGGTTTCTGGACAATGTCATCGACAAGACCCCATACCACTTTGAGGAGAACGAACGGAACCAGAAGCTGGAACGACGCATTGGGCTCGGGACAATGGGGCTAGCTGAGCTGATGATTAAACTGGGCATAAGGTACGGCGGCGAGAATTCCCTGGATTTCCTTGACCGGTTGTTCGGGTTCATCGCCAAAGAAGCCTATCTAGCGTCCTCTCGGCTCGCTGCCGAAAAAGGCTCCTTCCCCGCGTTTGACGCGGAGAAATACCTGCAGAGCGGTTTCATGAAGATGCTTGTCGCGGCTTATCCGGAGGTAGGCGAAGCCATCCGGGAACATGGCATGCGCAACGTGACCGTGCTGACGCAGGCGCCGACGGGAAGCACGGGCACGATGGTGGGAACCTCCACGGGCATCGAACCGTATTTTGCCTTCGACTATTACCGCCAGAGCAGGCTCGGGTACGACAAACAGCTTGTCCCTATCGCTCAGGAGTGGCTGGATGCGAATCCCGGCCGCGAGCTGCCCGATTACTTCGTCACCGCGATGAGCTTGTCTGCCGAGGATCATATCCGCACGCAGGCGGCCATCCAGCGCTGGGTCGATAGCTCGATTTCCAAAACGGCCAATTGTCCGGCGGACTTTACGGTGGAAGATACGAAGCGGCTGTACGAGCTTGCCTATGATCTCGGGTGCAAAGGGGTCACGATCTATCGCGACGGCAGCCGGGACGTGCAGGTGCTGTCGGCGGGAGAGAAGAAGGCTGAACAGGAAGCAAAGGTCGAACAAAAGGCAGCCGCCGAGACCGATGAGTCTCTGTCTAGCGCGCCGGAAGCCGGCGAAGATCGGTCCGCGCCTTCGTCTCCGCAAGAAACAACAGCGTCGTCGCCGTCCGTGGACAAACAATACAAACGCCGGCCCTCGGTGCTTCGAGGCGCGACGTACAAAATCAATACGCCGTTCGGCATGGCTTACATCACGATTAACGATCTGGATGGTTCGCCGGCGGAAATTTTCCTCAATGTAGGCAAAGCGGGTTCCGACGTGTTCGCCATGGCGGAAGCGCTTGGCCGGGTCTGCTCCCTGTTTCTTCGTTACGGGGATCATGGCAACAAGGTGAAGCTGCTCGTCAAACATCTGAAGGGGATCGGCGGCACGGGCGCGATCGGCTTTGGGCCGAATCGGGTGGAATCCATCGCCGACGCCGTCGCGAAGGCGCTCGAGATGCATGCCTACGGCGTTCCGGAGCCGCTCGAGGTTCATTTTGAGTCGGAGCTGCTGGCCGAAGAAAAAACGGAAAAGGAAGAAAGCGGCGGCGATCCGCAAGTCGATTCACATGCCCACTTGGATTTATGCCCGTCCTGCGGATCCGCGGCGCTTATCAATCTTGAAGGATGCAAACAATGCAGCGTTTGCGGATTCAGTAAATGCAATTAAGTTTGACTTAAGACGGCAAAGCCAAAATTCGGTGTCATGAAAGCCAGGGAGGGCGTACACGGACAACGTGTATGCCCTTTTCTAAGCTTCTGAATAGCCAAAATCAGGTACGCGCACACTGTAGGCGATATTCGACGCGAGTATTTCCGGATCGGAGGCGCTTCATGGTTTTTGTTATTACGATCGTAATTGTCGTTTTATTTGCTTTATGGGAGCCATTGCTCCCGAACAGCTTTCAACTGCGGCTAATCAGGCTTACGATTTCTCCATTCGCAACTTCGGCTGGTTTTATTTAATGGCAACCTTGTTTTTTCTTCTATTCGCCCTGTATTTGGCTTTTAGCCGATTCGGGAGCATTCGGTTAGGAGACGATGACGACGAGCCGGAATATTCCACGCTATCATGGTTTTCCATGCTGTTCAGCGCCGGTATGGGCATCGGACTTGTATTTTGGGGCGTTGCCGAGCCGCTTTCCCATTATTTGTCTCCTCCCGAGGGCGTTGAAGGCGGAACCTCGGAAGCCGCAAGAATTGCCATGCGTTATTCGTTCTTTCATTGGGGACTACACCCTTGGGCTATTTATGCGGTAATCGCACTTGCGCTCGCTTATTTCCAATTTCGGAAAGGCTATAAAGGACTCATCAGCGCTACGTTTATACCGCTGCTTGGCAAACGAATAGCGGAAGGCTGGTTAGGCAAAACCATCGACTGCCTAGCCGTTATAGCTACTGTATTCGGCGTCGCTACATCTCTTGGTCTAGGAGCTTTGCAGATTAACGGAGGGCTGCACCATTTGTTCGGCCTGCCGATCTCTGCTTGGTCGCAAATTGCCATAATCGCGATCGTGACCGTTCTATTCCTCATTTCCGCGACCTCCGGTCTGGATAAAGGAATCAAGCTGCTCAGCAACGGGAATATCGTCATGGCCGCTTTGCTTATGGTTTTCATTTGGGTGATTGGGCCGACATCGTTTATATTCGAAACGTTTACGACGACGCTCGGAAGCTATGTGCAAAACATTATCAACATGAGTTTAAGGCTTACGCCATTCTCCAAAGGGACATGGGTGGGCGTATGGACGTTGTTTTATTGGGCGTGGTGGATTGCTTGGGCGCCGTTTGTGGGAACGTTTATCGCGCGGGTTTCCAAAGGACGAACCATTAAGGAGTTTGTGTTATGCGTGATCTTATTGCCGACCCTGTTCGGCTTCGTCTGGTTTTCCGTGTTTGGCGGGACGGGACTTCACTTGGAACTATTCGATGGGGCGCACCTGGCGGAAGCCGTTAAGTCGGATACGACAACCGCGCTGTTTTTAGCCATCGAGCAGCTTCCCCTCGGCACGATTCTTGCGACAATCGCGACCCTGTTGATTTTGATCTTTTTTATTACGTCGGCAGATTCCGCGACGTTTGTGCTTGGCATGTTATCGACGAACGGAAATCTGAATCCGAGCAACAAAGTGAAGATCACTTGGGGCATCCTGCAATCCTCCATTGCCGTCGTGCTTCTGATTAGCGGCGGTTTGTCGGGACTTCAGACGGCTTCGATCGTAGCGGCGCTTCCCTTTGCGGCCGTCTTAATCGGCATGTGCGTCTCCTTGCTAAGAGCGCTGCAAGCGGAAGATAAGGAACGACGTTTGAAAGATAAGCTGCAGCGCAACAAGCTGAAGCGATTACTGGAGCAAGATGAGCATCTGACGGCGAAATAATCGCGATTTCCAAAGACATCGCTTCTCCATTCGGGGGAGGATGTCTTTTTCCGTTGCAGCGGAAACCGCAGAGCTTAAGCAAGCTGGAATTGCCCTGTTAAATATCAGTAGGCAACGGGACCCTTATGTAGTATGATAGTCATATTTTGGAACATATGGGGAGGAATTGAGATGGATCACCCGCACCTGCACCCGCAATCGCAGCCCAATCAATCGGACTATATTCCGCAAGTGCCTAGAAAACGGAACATCGCGGAACGTATTTGGCAATACAAGCTCCATTACTTCATCGTATTGCCTGCAATGCTTCTGATTTTGGTCCTGAAGGTTATTCCGTTCCTGTCGGGTCTCAACGCATCCTTTCGGGATTATAAAGTGTTTAAGGGCGTCGCGGACAGTCCGTGGGTAGGGTGGGGGAATTACGCGGATCTATTCCGCAATCCATTTTTTTTGGATGCGCTGAGCAATACCTTATCCTATAAATTGTTATACATCGCTGCCGGAGGGGTATTTGCCTTCGTTGTAGCGCTTGCGTTAAGCGGCATCCGTTCGGCAAAGCCGAGGGGCTGGATTACTTCGATTCTTGTTCTCCCGTACGCGATCCCCTCCGTCGTATTAGGTCACTTCGCGATGCTTATGTTCTCGGCTTCCTCCTCGCCGTTTGGTCCTGTCGATCGGCTGTTTATTGGAGAGGAGGGACCGTTTCGCGTCATTATGCTAGCGGTTGAGTTGCTGAAGTATGGCGGCATACCGGCCATCATCGCCCTGGCCGCGATAGCTGCGGCGCAGTCCAGGCTTGGAGCAATGAAAGCAAGCGCAACCTTTTGGCGGATGAACGCGCTTCCCGCGGCAAAGGCAGTCTTGGCGCTCATGCTGCTCCAGCTTGCGATGTTGACGACGACCGACTTCGAGCTGCTGCACGCTCTGATTAACCCTCTTGTATTGCAAAGCGCGAGTACCGTGGACTATTTCGTTTTCCAGACGGGCTTGCTGCAGATGAACGTGGGACCCGCGCTTGCCGCTACTTATGTATCGTTTGCCTTGCAGTTCGTATTGGCTGTGACGGCTTATTTCGTAGTTCGAGGGTTGTTGCGGGATGCGTTGGTTCAGCGTGAATCCGATGCTGCCGCCGAGATGAAAGGCGGATCTCCGGTCATCGGAGGAATCGTTGGACTTGTCTTGTCGGGGCTCGTGTTGTTCGTTTTATATTATGTTTTCATAGATCCGTTCCTGAAGCCCAGCGCGGCCAATATTCCGTTAACCGATTTGGTATCGTTCCGGAAACTGGGACTCGCGGCCTTTTTGTTTACGGTGGCGTCGGTTTTCGGCATGCTGATCACGTTGACCTTATCGTATCCCATGACGGTTCGCCGGTTGCCCGGCGGAACGTTGTATCGGATCGTACTGATTGCCTTAACGGGCATCGGAACGGGAACCATTTACGAGTATATGTTTATTCGTGACTTAGGCATGGTCAATACGATTTTTCCGCCCGCGCTCATCGGTTTGATTCAGATCGTGCCGGCGTTCGTGCTCAAGAGTTACTTTAACGGCAAGTACGGACATCTCAAGGAGGAAGCGGAGCTTGGGGGACGCGGGGAGCTCGCCGCGCTGTTTGCGTTGTACATTCCGAAAGTATGGAAGCCGCTGCTTGCGCTTGGAGCGCTTCAATTTATCGTATTGTGGAATGCGTACCTGCCGTCTTTTATTTACATTTCGGATCCTTCCAAGCACTTGGGGATGATGCAATTTGTCCAATTGGCCAACGGAATGAAGGAATTGGGGCTGGAATACGGCGATCCAATCAAA
>JAQSXN010000326.1 GCA_029256665.1 Paenibacillus sp. | reverse complement strand
CAAACCGTCTCGCGAAGCGCTCTAACCCGAATTTTTCGTGTTCCACGGCGACAAACCGTCTCGCGAAGCGCTCTAACCCGAATTTTTCGGGTTCCAGGGCGTCAAACCGCTTCGCGAAGCGCTCTAACCCGCCAACATGAGCTGTTCCGCGAACAATCACTGCACCAGCTCGATAAACCGGCTGGCCGCGCGGGAAAGCGGCATGCTGCGCATCGTCATGAGCCCGACATGCGTCGGCGGCAGCTCCACGTCCAGCTTGATTTCGAAGAGCGAACCCTCGGCCAGCTCCTTGGTGATGAAATCCTTCGTCACATAAGAGATCCCCATCCCCTTGCGCGCGAGCTCGATAAGCAGGTCGACGCTGCCTACTTCGATTTCCGGTTTGATGGAATATCCGTAGTTCTGGAACAGCTCCGTGATCGTCATTCTTGCCCGGCTGTTTCTCGAGAACAGAATGATGGGATATTGCTGCAGCTTCTCCAGCGTCAACACTTCGTCCTTCAGCTCTTCGTAACGGGCGCCGGCCACAAAGCAGTCCTGCAGCTTGATGCTTTCCTTCACTTCCAGCTGGGAATCGAGAATCGGCATGCGCACGACGCCCAGATCGATTCTGCCTTCCTTAAGGAAGGTAATGACTTCCGGCGTCGTGCCATGATGGAGGTGGAGGCGTATGCCGTTGTATTTGTTATGGAATTCCTCGAGATACGGGAGCAAGTAATGTTTGAACAACGAATCGCTGCCTCCCACCCGCAGCTCTCCGCTGTCGAGATTTTTGAGCGCGGCCATTCGTTCTTCGGCCATGGAGATCAGCACCTGCGACTGTTCGATATACGAATAAAGCGTGGACCCTTCCTGCGTCAGCGTGACTCCCTTGGAATTGCGGTAGAAGAGCGCCATTCCGAACCGATCCTCCAGCTGCTTGATCGCATGGCTGACGCTGGGTTGGGTTAAATACAACGCGCTGGCCGCTTTCGTTAAACTCCCCGTTTTGGCCGCCCAATAAAAGACCTTATACAATTCATGGTTATTCGTTATAGACATCGTTGATAGCTCCCGTTAGTTGTATTACTTCCATCAATGCTGATCCTTGCATTATATCGAACAAAGGCTGGAGTTGCCAAGCTTTGATCGTCCAATTCGCATAACCGCAAAACAACGTTATTTTTGCGCAATGGCAAAGCACAACCGATTCGCGGTTCCTGATACGATTGCCATATCACGAACTATGGGGGGAACATCTATGCTGAACGTTGCCATTATCGGAGCCGGCGCGATTGCCGAGGCCCATATTGCCTCGTATCTGAAGTTTTCGGAGCGTTGCCGGATCGTCGCGATAAGCGATATTTACCCGGACAAAGCGAAGGCATTAATCGACAAACACGGACTTGACGCAAAGGCCGTTGCCCGGTACGAAGATTTGCGAAACGAATCGATCGATCTCGTGTCCGTCTGCACGCCGCCGTATACGCATGCGGATATTGCGATTTCCTTTCTGGAAGCCGGCTCGAACGTGCTTGTCGAGAAACCGATGGCTTCGTCGCTGCAAGAATGCGATGCCATGAACGAGGCAGCCAAGCGAACGGGCAAGCTGCTTTCCGTCGTCGCGCAGAACCGATTCTTGTCGCCGCTCATGAAGCTCAAGGCGGTGCTCGACAGCAAGCTCATGGGAGACATCCTGCATGTGCAGGTCGACTCGCACTGGTGGCGGGGTTATTGCTATTACGACTTGTGGTGGAGAGGCACCTGGGAGAAGGAGGGTGGCGGTCCGACGCTGAATCACGCCGTTCATCACATCGACGCGATGCTGTGGATGATGGGCAGCCCGACCTCCGTGCGCGCGGTCATGAGCAACGTGGCCCACGATAACGCGGAAGTCGAGGATTTGTCGATCGGCTTGCTCCGTTTCGCCGGAGGGGCGCTTGGGCAGGTGACCAGTTCGGTCGTTCATCACGGGGAGGAGCAGCAACTGATCTTCCAGGGGACGAAAGCCCGAGTATCCGCGCCATGGAAGGTGAAAGCGTCGAATTCCGGACCTAACGGCTTCCCGGTGCCGAACGCCGAGCTGGAGCAATCGCTGCAGACCTTGTACGACGGCTTGCCAACCTTGGCGCACGAGGGACACGCGGGGCAAATCGACGATGTGCTGCGCGCGGTCGAGACGGGCGGGACGCCGCTGATCGACGGACTTAGCGGAAGGAACACGCTGGAGCTGATCACCGCCATTTATAAGTCCGCGAGCACGGGCAACGAGGTTGCGCTGCCGCTCGGACCGGAGGATTCATTTTATACGAGAGAGGGCATTATGGCGGGGGCTACGCGTTTCTATGAAAAAAAGAATTCGGTCGAATCGTTCGCCGATGGCTCCATCACGATGGGAAGCGGCTTTAATTCCTAAAATGCCGCCCGTCATGTCGATTACCGGACGTTGGCTGCCAACACGCGCTTGCGATACTGGTGGGGCGTGGACCCGAAGCGGGTTTTGAACTGCTTGCAGAAGTGCGAGCAGTTCGGCATGCCGACCTCCTCCGCGATGCGGGCGATCGGTTCGTCGCCGGAGAGGAGCAGCATGACGGCTTGCTGCATTCTCTTGGCGGTGACGTAATCGGTGATGCTACCCCCGGTGCATTCTTTGAACAGATGAGACAAGTGATGCTCGGACAGATGCAGCTCCCGGCTCAGCTTCTCCAGCCTGAACGGCTCCCGGTAATGGCGCTCCACCCATCCCATGATCCGTTCCGCCGGATGAAGGATGCGGGAATCGTGCGCCGCCTTGCCGGCGTCGATATGCGCCCGTTCCCAATTCGGCTTAAACGAGCGCAGAAACGCGAGCAGGAACAAAGAAAACTCCTCGTAGTATTGAGCGGGGGTTAATAACGGCATTCTGGCGCTCATGCCGGCGAGGATGGGCATCAAATCTTCCATCGCATCCGGACCGAAGCGGCATGGGGCGCCTAAGTTTCCTTTGTTCAAATGGTTAAAGAAGCTCTGAAGCGAAGGCCAATGATCGAAATAAGCCTCATAGTGGGCTGGCTCGTAATGGACGATGGAGCGGACGAACGGCTTTTGTTCGCTGACGTCCATGACGATATCGTGAAGCTGATAGGGCTGAAATACGCAGATCGTGCCCGGCGCGACGTCGTAGCTGCGCTGATCGAGGATGAGCGTGCCCGTCCCTTCATGGACGATCAATATTTCGACTCCCGTGTGGGCATGGAACGTTTGCTTGAATTGCTCCTCGCTGACGCTGCGGCGTTTATAGACAAAAAATAGCGGCACCAGGTGCAGCCCGAAATGTTCGATGGCAGGCAAAACGAAATATCCCTCCCCATGATTTCGCTAGTCGTAGTCGTTGCAGTATTCGACAATCGGGCGCCTGGCACCTGCCGCGAAGCTGTTTTCTATTTTTCCATTTTATGAGTCGATAGGAGGCTTCGAGGCAAGATGCGCATGACATTCCGATGGTTCGGAGAGGGCAACGATCCCGTTCCTTTGCGGTATATTCAACAAATTCCGGGCACGGACGGCCTCGTCTGGTCGCTGCATGACGTCCCGGCGGGCGAAGAATGGCCCATGGACAAAATCCGCCATTACGAAAGGCTGGCAGAAGAAGCCGGCTTGCATATCGACGTCGTCGAAAGCGTCAATATCCATGAAGACATTAAGCTCGGACTGCCTACCCGCGACGTGTACATCGAAAATTACAAGAGGACGATCCGCAAGCTGGGCTCCGTAGGCGTCAAAGTGATCTGCTACAACTTTATGCCGGTCTTCGATTGGCTGCGGACGGAGCTGCACCGCCCCATGCCGGACGGTTCGACGGCGATGTTTTACGAGAAATCGGTGATCGAAGGACTGAACCCCAGAGCGCTGGCCGCCACGATCAACGCCAATCCCGCTTTCTCGATGCCGGGCTGGGAGCCGGAACGTCTGCGTCAAATGGAGCTGTTGATCGAAGCTTATCGCAATGTCACAGAAGAAGATCTTTGGGCTAACCTGGCTCATTTTCTAGAGGAGATCGTGCCCGTCGCGGCGGAGAACGGCATCCGTATGGCAATTCATCCCGACGATCCGCCATGGGGCGTCTTCGGACTTCCGCGCATCATGACGAGCCAAGCTAATTTCCGCAGACTCCTGAAGCTGTACGACCATCCGTCCAACGGCATTACGTTATGCAGCGGCTCGCTTGGCGCGAATCCGGATAACGATATCGTCGCGATGATTCACGAATTCGCGGGGCGGATTCCGTTCGCGCATATTCGGAACGTGAAACGGTACGACAACGGCGATTTTATCGAATGCTCACATCGGACGGAGGACGGCTCCGTCGATATCGCGGGCATCGTCAAGGCCTATCACGACACCGGCTTCGACGGCTACGCAAGGCCGGATCACGGCCGGCAAATTTGGGATGAACAAGGCAGGCCGGGATACGGGCTGTATGACAGGGCGCTCGGCATTATGCATTTATGGGGTCTATGGGACGCCTACCGTTATTCGAACAATGCGCAAGGAGTGAAAGCAGATGGCCAGACAGCAGCCCATTCATGAATCGCTTCAAGGAAAAGTAGCGGTCGTCACCGGGGGAGCCGGCGTATTGTGCAAAGCGATGGCGCTCGAGCTAGCCCGTCAAGGCGCGAAAGTGGCCATACTGGGACGGACAGCGTCGAACAACGATGCCGTCGCGGCGGAGATTGCGGCCGCGGGCGGCATCGCGATCGGCGTAGCTTGCGACGTAACAGACGCGGAAGGGACGCGCGCGGCCGGCCGAATCGTGCAGGAACGGCTGGGCAATTGCGATATTCTCATCAACGGAGCGGGAGGCAACCATGCCAGCGCCAATACGACCAACGAGACGTATAAACCGGAGGATAAACTTGCCGAAGACGTGACGAGTTTCTTCGATCTCAGCATCCCGGGATTCCGGGACGTGCTGGATCTCAACTTTGTTGGCACGTTGATCCCGACCCAGGTGTTTGCGGAGCAAATGCTGGACCGCCAAAGTCCCGTCATCATTAACATTTCGTCCATGAGCGCGCCGTCTCCGATGACGAAGGTGCCCGCGTACAGCGCGGCCAAAGCCGCGATCAATAATTTCACGCAATGGCTCGCGGTCCATATGGCGGATGCCGGCATCCGAGTCAACGCGATCGCGCCGGGCTTCTTCTTGACCGAGCAGAACCGGAAGCTGCTGATGCACGATGACGGTTCGCTGACGCCGCGTTCGGGCAAAATCATCGCGCATACGCCGATGCGCCGTTTCGGCAAGCCGGAGGATCTGCTCGGCGCGCTGCTGTGGCTCGCGGACGACGCCGCGTCCGGCTTCGTGACGGGCGTTACGATTCCGGTCGACGGCGGTTTTATGGCGTATTCGGGGGTTTGACGGGGATAGACGTAAAGGCGAAACAGGTAGCG
>JAQSXN010000325.1 GCA_029256665.1 Paenibacillus sp. | reverse complement strand
CCGTTGTACGACTCTTGAGGAATCGGGCGACTCGCAGGCTCGGGACCCGCCACGCTCAGAATCCAAGCCGCATACAAACGGCCAAGCCCTTTGAACATCAGCGGCAGCAGCAGCGTGAAGAGCAACCCGACGCCGCCGGCGATCCAGGAGCGCTGCGCGGACGTCAACTCCCAGTCGGTCAACCGATCCAGCCCCCACGCGTTCTCGAACAAGTCGAATTCGAACAACCGCATGCTTACTTCGTAAGCGGCCGGAGAGAGAAGCACCGCGAACGCCGTTACGGGAAGCACGATGGCGAAGGTGAACGCCATGATGCCGACCGGAAGCTGCAAGATCCCGAACAGAATGCCGCGGTACGATCTGCCGTCCTTCAGAACGGACGCCAGCCAAGACCTCCAGCCTTGCTGCTCTCCGGCAATCTGACCCACGGACGCGGATTGGTCCGGGTACTCTTTTCCTTGAAGCCATGCCGTTACGGTTTTCACTTCTCCCATCATGATGCCCCGGCACATGACCAGCGTCCCTGCCAGCAGCGGCAGCCCGATCAGAAATACCGACAACGGCAGGCTTACGGACAGTCCGGCAACAATAATGACGAATGCCGCAATCCCCTTAGGGAGCGACAGGAATAACATTCTCCACGCAAGCAATGCGCTTGGCTTTCTCATGAACATAACCACGCTTTCTCGTTTTGTTGCTCTCATTGTAGCCTTTTCCTCTAGGCTTCATCCTCCTACCCGCGGCTAGAATTGAACCGGACCTTAGTCTAGTCTAGTCCGCTTCCGCTCACATTTTCATGCAGGAATTGCTCCTGAAAAATACCGACAGACAAAATCGATGAAATGATGGGCTGCCTTGGAAAGATAACGTTTGTTATGCCATACGATTTGGAAATGGCGCCTGCAAACCGGGTAATCAATGGACAACAGATGCAGTCGGGAGTCAGGCCCGCCGCATTTGCCGACAAGCGCAACGCCTAGCCCTGCGGAAACAAGTTTGGCAATAGACGCCGCTTCATCTACTCTGCAGACAAAGTTGGGGGATATGCCAGCGGAACGGAAGAAATCATCATTCATCATTTGAAAATGAAAGTCCTCCTTGTAGCCGATAAAAGATTCGTGCGCCACCTCATCTAAGCGGACGCTCTGAAGACCGGATAACCGGTGTCCGGGAGGAACAGCCAAATAAACCTCTTCATGCAGGGCCGACATCGAGCTGAAATCCGGCCTATCCATGGGCAAGGGAGTAAAACAAATATCAACCTTCCCGGTTTCAATAAGCTTCGCCATCTCGCCCATCGATGCTTGCGTGATCCGGAAATGGACTTTCGGGTGAAGAGAGACGAAAGCGTTCAACGGCTCCGATAAACGATCCAGGCTCGGCGTTGCCAAATGAATGCTTCCATGCTCCATGCCTGCTAGATCGGCAACTTCCCTTTGCCCCTCTTCCAGAAGGGCGAGCGCCGCCTCCGCTTTACTCAAGAATGCCTTGCCGAACGTATTAAGCCGAATTTGCCTGCCCTCCCTGTCAAAGAGCAGCACGCCTAGATCCTTCTCCAGCCGAGCGATCGTCTTGCTGAGCGCAGGCTGTGCGATTCGCAATTCTTGCGCCGCCTTCGACATATGCTCCAATCTGGCAACGGTTCGAAAATAGCGCAGTTGCAGCAGTTCCATCTTTTTTGCCCTCCTTATATACTCAAGGGAATGAATATTATATAACAAGATGTATTTTTATATATGGATTATCCGCTATACAATACTTATATGCAAGCGATATAGGATCCTTCCCGGGAACAGATCGGCAAGCAGGCCCAAAAAGGAGGACATTATTATGAAAGCAGCCGTTTTCTCATCGTTCGGAGGACCGGAAGTCATGCACGTGATGGAGGTGCCTGATCCGCACGCGGGACCGGGTCAAGTTCGCGTTCGCGTGAAAGCAGCCGGCGTACAGCATTATGACTGCGCGATACGCGGCGGCTGGACGCCATCTTATGGCGTGGAAGTAAAATTGCCGCAAATACCAGGGAATGAGTTCGCTGGTATGATTGACGAAGTAGGAGCTGGCGTGACCGGATTCGAAATAGGCAGCGAAGTTCTTGGTTTTGCTATCTTGAATTGTTATGCGGAATACGTGGTCGTCGGTGCCGACCAAATTGTCGAGAAACCGCGGCTCATGACTTGGGAAGAAGCAGGTGGGCTGACCGGCAATGGTCAAGGGGCATATTTGGCGCTCGAGGCAATCGGCGTTGGGCCAGGCGATACCGTCTTAATCAATGGCGCGGCCGGTTCGCTTGGATCCATCGCCGTTCAACTGGCAAAGGCGCGGGGAGCTACGACGGTGATCGGTACGGGGAGCGAGAATAATCACGATTTCATTCGTTCGCTGGGAGCCGTTCCGATTACCTACGAGGAGGGCTTAGCCGATCGGTTGCGTAGGATCGCGCCAGCGGGAATCGATTGCGCTTTCGACACGGCCGGCGGAGAGGGGCTGCATGCTGCGGTCGCGCTAGTCCCCGATAAGGAGCGCATTTGCACCTTCTTTGCCTATGATCTGATCGATGAGCTCGGCCTCCGCGTCGTCCGGGGCGAACGCTCGGCAGCCCGCCTCGCCAAGCTGACGGAACTTTATACGCAACGCAAGCTGCACCTCCACATCAGACAGTCGTTTTCGTTGGATCAGGCGGCCGATGCGCACAGAGCGATCGAAAGCAGGCACGGCCGCGGAAAGATCGTTCTGAAGATCGATTAACCTCGCAACAAAGCCCTTGCCAATGAGGGCGTGGCGGAGAACGAGCAAGGCGGTCGCTCCGCTCTCGCCCCCTCCCTCCCCCCTCGATTTCAATTTTCCACCTATTGCTCCACGAGATCTATGCCGTTATTTCCGAACCTTCACATAACGTTTGTTGACTATAGTATCAAGTTTGTTGTCTAGAAGCGGCGAATCCTTCCATTATACAATGAACGCAGCAAGAGAATTTCAAGCGAGAAACACCGGAAGGAGCGACAAACATGAGCCTTGCAGCGGAGCAACGCGCCAAAAGAAAGCGCTTACGAATCCGTTGGCGCAAGCAGGATACGGAACTCACCCTCCTGGCATTGCCCACGACGATTTGGTACCTCTTGTTCTGTTTCCTGCCCATGTTCGGGATCATCATCGCCTTCAAGAACTTCAGAATCAGCGGCGGCTTCCTGAGCAACGTGTTTAACAGCCCTTGGGTCGGCTTCAAAAATTTCGAGTTCTTGTTTACGTCCAATGACGCTTGGATCCTGATCCGAAATACGATCGGATACAACATCGTTTTTATCGTGCTAGGCATCGTGCTGCCCGTCCTGTTCGCCATCATGATCGGACTGCTCCACAGCCGCAGAGCAAGCAAAGTCTATCAGACGATGATGTTCCTCCCCTACTTCCTTTCCTGGGTGGTCGTTTCCGCCGTAGGCTGGGCGTTCCTGAGCTTCGACAAAGGGATTCTCAACCAAATGCTGGTCGGCGCGGGCAGCGATCCCGTGAACTGGTACATGGAGCCGGCTTACTGGCCGTACTTCCTCATTCTGCTGAATGTCTGGAAGGGCCTCGGCTACGGCATGGTCATCTATTTGGCCACGATCACGAGCCTGGACAGCACCTACTATGAAGCGGCCGTCATTGACGGCGCCTCCATCTGGCAGCAGACGAGATTCATCACGTTGCCGATGCTTAAGCTTGTCATCGTCATGCTGTTCATTCTGGCGGTGGGACGGATCTTCTACACCGATTTCGGCCTGTTCTATCAGGTCACGCGAGACTCCAATTCCCTGTTCAACGTGTCGACCACGATCGACGTCATGGTGTACAAGCAGCTCAAGTCCGCTACCTTGGGAATGGCGGCCTCTGCCGCATTCGTGCAGTCCGTTCTGGGCTGCGCAACGATTCTGATCGCGAACTGGATCGTCCGCAAAGTCGATCGCGAAAGCGCGATGATGTAAGGAGGGAAACCATGTCAACGAGAACGACTTACCAAACGGGACTTGAGAAATTCAACCGTACCAGCAAAATCGTAGACATTCTCTTTAACCTGAACTTTATCGTCTTGGCGCTGGTCTGCGTCATCCCCGTCATCGTTGTGTTATCCATCTCGTTCTCCAGCGAGAATTCCATTCGGGAGACGGGCTATCATTTGTTGCCGGTCGCCTTGTCCGGAGAGGCGTATGCCTTTGTCGTCAACCAAGGAACGATGATTCTGCGGGCGTTCGGCGTATCCGCTCTTGTCACCGCGGCCGGCACCGTCATTGGCGTGTTGCTTACGACCACCATGGGTTACGTGCTGTCCAGACCGGCCTACAAGCTGAACGGTTTTCTGACCTGGATCGTCTTTATCCCCATGATATTCAATGGCGGCCTTGTATCCAGCTACTTCATCAACACGAATCTGTTGGGGCTGAAAGATAGCGTCTGGGCGCTGATTCTTCCGCTGGCCGTCTCGTCGTTCAACGTGATCATATGCAAAACCTTCTTCAAGACCACGATTCCCGACGGGCTGATCGAATCCGCCGAGATCGACGGCGCGAGCCAGCAGCGAATCTTCTTCTCCATCATCCTGCCGATTTCCTTGCCGGTCATCGCCACCATCGGGCTGTTCCTCTGCTTCTCGTATTGGAACGACTGGTTTCAATCGATGCTCTATATCGACAACCAGAACCTCTATTCCCTGCAGGCGCTGCTCAATAGCTTGATGAGCAATGTGGACGCGCTTGCCAAGAATGCAGCGAGCATGGGCGTCAGCTACGCCGAGCTTGTCGCGACGATGCCGAAGGAATCCGCGCGCATGGCCGTAGCCATCATCATCGTGCTGCCCGTTGCCTTCGCCTACCCGTTCTTCCAGAACTATTTTATCTCCGGTCTCACGATCGGCGCCGTCAAGGGATAACGACCGTACCGATACGTCCTGCATGTGACGACGGTCCACATCATCGATAGACCTCGACAGAGGATTTATCATAGATTGCCAACTTCATTAAGGGGGAAATGAAATGAAGAAGCCATGGAAGCTCGTTTCAACGCTTTGCATCTCCACGTTGCTGGTGTCCGGCCTAGCCGCCTGCTCCGGCTCGAACTCTCCTACCGGAACGAACGCAACAAACGCGCCGGACGCGGCAACGGACGCGCCAAAGGAATCCGACGCGCCTAGCAAAGAAGCTCCGACGCTCGTCTGGTGGCTCATCGGCGGCCAGGTTCCCAACAACTTCGACAAAGCCGTCGAAGCCATGAACGCGTACACGGCCGAGAAAATCGGCGTGAAGGTCGACATTAAGGTCGCAAGCTGGGGCGAATGGGATACCAAAATCAACACGATCGTGAATACCGGCGAGCCGTTCGACATCATGTTCACGAACAGCGGCAAATACAGCAAGCAGGTGGCGATGGGCGCTTTTGCCGA